>JAGDMB010000140.1 GCA_017860375.1 Bacteroidota bacterium
AGGAACTGTCCGAACCTGTCAACAAAGGGGTAATATTTTTCGCTGAGCTCACTGGCTGTATACAAAACATATGGAGTTTCAAACCATATCCTGCCAATTTTGACCGCAGCGCCGGCTTTTGATCCGGGAAAGAGCAATCGGATATATTCAACAGAATCGCTGGTACTGTTCATCCAACTTCGTAATGTTCCATCGGGTTTTCCATGCATTACCGGGAAGAGGCTGTCGATATAGGCAGGATGGCGATTCCGATAGATGATTGCTTTTAGCGTTTTCTTTTCTCCTGGAGAAACCAGGGTTCCGCCGAGGGTCAGGTCATAATCGCCAAAACCCAATTCAACCAATTGAGGTAAATTGCCCGGGTTCTCAATTTCACATCGTACAAAACGATAGGCTGAACCGTCCCATAATCCGCCCGGTGGTCTTATGGTAATAACGGATCCGTATTCCCCGGGCGAAAAATAAATTACCAGTTTTCCGTCTTTCAGTATCACAGAATCACCATTCAAAGAATGTATCAATCGCGCATCGTATTTAACCGGATTAAACAGTTCAAACGACGCTTTTTCTTTTGGTGCGCAACCACCTGTGAAAAGAGCCATGGTGGTTAAAACAAGAAAATAATTCCCTGCCCGATTTTTTATTGAAGATTTCAATCTGATCATTCTTTTACCGGTTTAATGGAAATGATAAAATCATACCGTTGCGGCATAACCTGATATTGCGTGAAAACGGATCTGGCCGTACAACCTAAACCACTTGTGGCATAATCGAGATTAAATGTAATCCCGTCAAATGGATGGAGTTGATACGTGTAAAGTGCTTTTGTAAGATTATCCGTTGAAAATGGGAAGGCATTAAAGTTAAACAAATCATTCCCTTTAAACTCCAGTCCAAGTCCGTTTCCATCGACCATTTTCACCCACCGGTTGTCCGTCCTCAGACCATAATCCTGGGGAATAAGATAGGGCACAACCATCTCTTTCACTGTGGATTTGTAGATGCCAATCTTATACCCCGTTTTACGGTCAGGATAGTTTTCCTCGGGGCCACGGCCATACCATTGTACGTGATCAAGGCTTTTATCCAGTATCCATGTAATTCCTATCCTGGGCAGCCAGGATGGCATGTTCCCATTTGGGATTACGGTGTGTTCAAGGGTTATTTCCCCGCTGCCATGAATGGTGTATTTGAAATGATTAAAAAATGCTCCTTTCTGGTTCCCTAAAACAAGTACATTCTTTATGTCGACTACGATTTCTCCGGTAACCCGTGTTTCCCAACTAAAGTCCTCAAGGTGGAATTGCAGTTTATCAAGGCCCGAAGAATACCATTCTGTAGCTGCCATATGTCCGTATCCTTCAACCTTGTGTTTTATATTGGCCGTTCTCCAGGTCCATTCGTCCGTTTCATTGGCCAGGGGGGCACGCCATGCATTCATACGGGCTCCTTCCTTCAAAAGCTCTTTACCCTGAAATTGCATGGATGATAAAGTTCCGGTGGTTTTATCAAAAACATAAATAAAATCTTTACCTGAAAGGATCAATTCATTTTTTTCTTCCCTGGCATGTATTGCTGCCTGAGAAGGTTTTTCTGTAATTTGCGGTGATTGATACCAGGGCAGCTGCAACTGGTCCCATGCAATTTCAAAACCGGCATCTGCCCAGGCTCTCTTTTCTTTCTGACGAAAACTTATCAGCAACCTGTACTCAATTCCTGCCTTGATTTCAGGTTTCTGAAAAGGGACGACCACAATTTTCCTGTTTTGGGGTTCAAGTGAGACTGTCATTTCTCCCTGTTGAATAATTTCATTGTTGGCTTGAAGCATCCATAGGGTATTCAACTCACTGAGGTCAGTGAAATGATACCGGTTTATAATTTCTATTTCTCCTTTTTCTGCAGATACCAGTTGTACCTTTACCGGTTGTGCTGATTTCTTGATTTGCAGCATTTCAGGTTCCGGCCGTCTGTCAGGCCAGATGCTCCCATAGGTCCTTGCGCCAATTCCATAACTATAAAAGGTATCTCCCTCAATTATTTCTTCAAAATCCAGCCATAAAGCAGCCTGTTTTTTCAGGTCATCCGAAGGATTCTTCAATAAACCGGGAGGAACAGCTTTGGCAAAGATTCCTGCCTCGTCAATGATGGCATCGCAGATGTAAACACCGGTTTCCTGTCCGTGAATTTCGGCATTTCTTCCAATATTTACGGGGAATGGCGTATTCAGGATATTTCCTAAAACGGGTTTGCGGTTGCTTTCCTTTCCATCTAAAAATAGTGAGATTTCAGCACCGTTATAAACGGCCTCAACTTTATGCCAGTTATACTCCCAATTCTGAGGAAGTTCGATTCTTACGGTATGTTTTTGATTGGTCGTGATATAAAATTCGAGTGAATCTTTTCCGGTCTGGTGTAATCCAAACTGATAATTCCCCTTGGTCATTAAAGTCCCTGCCGAACTGCTGAGTGCACGCGGATAAACCCACAATGAAAGGGTAAGCTGGCTGCCTGTAATTTCCAGTGCTTCATCGCGGTATACCTCTACCCACTGATCATGGCCATTTAAATCTATTCCTTTTCCGGCGACGCCGGGAACAAGTTTTGCACGGCCCATAAGGTTAACCTGAATATTATGGGCCGACTGGTCTTTAACGCTTCGCACCTTTTCAGTCAACCCGGTACTCACGAAATCCCAAATGGCTCCACCCATGCTCCGGGGGTACTGGTAAATGATTTCCCAGTAATCATCCAGCCCGCCGCCGCCGTTCCCTGTAACCGCCTGATATTCATCCATAAATGAGGGACGGGGATCTGTTTCTTCAGGCACCAGCATTACCCGGGTGACCAGCTCAAAAAGCTGGGGATATCTGGGCCCTATAATATCCTCGCAGGGATGGGCAAAGGCATTTCCACCATACATCCAAAATCGGGTAGGGTCATATTTTTTCCCCTCATCAATTACGTGGCATATATTCTCCCCTTCCCCGCTTTCATTTCCCGCACTCCAGAAAAGGACTGAGGGGTGGTTGCGGTCGCGGAGTACCATTTTTCGTGCCCTTTCACGGTACATTTCCTCCCATTCTTTCCTTTCGGATAGAAATTGGGTGGCATGGCACTCATCGCCTGTTTCGTCTACGATGTATATACCATATTCGTCGGCCAGCTCGAGATACCGATTCACCGGTGGATAATGGGACGTGCGTACACAATTAATATTGTACTGTTTAAAAAGGTTAAAATCCTTAATCATGGTTTCCTCGTTCATGGTATGGCCCAACGTGGGGTGCTGCATGTGGCTGTTGATGCCATTCAGCTTGACAGGGACGCCATTGAGATAAAACACCTGGTTCCGGATCTCGGTTTCTTTAAAACCAATGCGCCCGGCCAGCACTTCGTTCGTTTTTCCGGATGAATCAACCAGTTCGAAAGTTAGATGGTACAGATTTGGATATTCGGCCGACCATTTCAGTGGATTGATTATTTCCTCCGATAAATTAAGATCGTGAGAACTTTTGGGCATAACAGAGAATTTTCCGGAATTCAGCACCTTAACAGCTTTCCTTTCCTCATCATAGAGGGTAGCCCTCAACTGGTAATCATGCCGGGGAATATCTGAATAATTTTTGATCTCAGCCTGAACATTAAGCCGGGAATTCAGGTATGCGTCATCCAGGTCGGTAGTGGTAAACCAGTCGAAAACATGCATTTTTGGGGTTGCATACAGCCACACATCATCAAAGATGCCTGCCAGTCGCCAGTAATCCTGGTCTTCGAGATAGTACCCGTCGGAATATTTGAAAACAATAACAGCGAGCATATTACGGCCCGGCCGGATAAATTCAGTGATGTTATATTCTGCCGGTTCCTGGGCCCCCTCGTTGTAACCAACTTCTTTTCCGTTGATCCATACGAAAGAGGCCGAGGCTGTTTTCTCGAGACGGAGAAATACTTCCCTGCCCTTCCATGATGTTGGGATAATAAAATCCTTCCTGTATGAACCTGTCGGATTGTATTCGCGGGGAACATTGGGCGGATCGGGTTTAAAAGGCGTTATTACATTTCGAAAAACAGGATCGGAATAGCCCTGCATCTCCCAGTTTGAGGGAACATGAATGGTATCCCAATTCCGGTCGTTAAAGTTGGACGTGTAAAATCCTTCCTGCAAACCTTCAGGGGTATCAGCATAATGAAACCTCCAGGTTCCGTTCAGGGATAGTGACCAGGTTGATTTATTCCGGCTTGCATCCAGCGCCTCCTGAACCGTATTAAAGGGCACCAGTGGAACATGTCCTTCCTCCTGGTTTAATTCAAATACCTGTGTATTTTCAAGAAATTGATACATATTTTGGAGAAAACCAACCTCCTGGGCGGATAATATTAAGTATACAAAGAAGAACAATACTATCAGGAAAGCCTTTTTCATCGCTTTATGTTTTAAAATTTCATGGCATGATCCTTAATACTCTCTGATTGCCGTTCCTGTCATTGAACCTTTGCCGGCTTGCTGAATGGAGGTACTGTGCCGGAATGAACATCGAGGAGCCTGCGAAACGTTGCTTTGGAAGCCTCCACTAAATCGTTATAAGGACGATCCGTTACATCCACGAATCCTATAAGTCCGCTCTCACCGTCACCACGGCCGGTATTGGGCTGGTCAATCCATTGGAACCAATGTGTTCCGATCAGTGCCGGATGGGCTGCTGCATTTTCGACATAATAGCGGTACCCCACGCCTCTTTCTTCCAGGTTACCTACCTGGGCCAGCCAGGGTGAGAGTCCACGGCCGGCCGTTCCAAAATGAAATTCGCCAATCAGAACCGGAAGACCGGACAGATCATAGATCCTTTGCAAAAGCTCCGGGTGCACCGAGTAGTTGTAAACGTTAATGCTGAATACATCAAAATAGTCTTTGGACAAATCAATAATCTTATCCGGTGCTTCTCCGCCATATCTGATCCCAAGGTTAAGGTGATGGGGATCGTATTTTTTAATGGCATCATGAACAATAGCAAGGAAACTTTTAAACGTTTCATATATGAAATCTTCTCGCCGATCGGGTGTATCTCCTGCTTCCAGGTATTTCTTCATGGCGGTCTTCATCGGACTGTCTGCCCCCCCGAGGATGACCGCGGCAAGTTCCTGTTCCCTGGTAGGCCAGGGCTGCTCATTGCCGATAAAATATCCCAGCAGATAAGGATCGTCTTTCAGGGGAAGGCACTGCCGGCTTGCGGCAGCATCTACCATGGCACGGTAATCTTCACCATAAATATCAGGAAGACCCATCGGGCCTTCGTTAATTCCCCATCCGCTGATATTGGCCACGTATGGTTTGCGATGCATTGCAGCCAGCGCAGTGTCGGACCAGTTGGCGATGGTGTTGAGACCCCAGTTATCCATCCTGCGGATGGTAAAATCAGCCCACTGATCATACCAGTTATCCCCAAAACGGCGCGTCAGGTTCCACAAATAGAAAGAAGGTATAGTTCCTTCATCTCCCGGTGTCTTTCGGGTGTTAAGGCTGGCCGGCGGCAGGGTATCAAAAATATATTCACGGCCTTTAACACGCGCCAGTCCCCAGCCGGGTGTTATACAGGTAACCCCCGCAGAAAAAAAGAGATATCCCTCAGGGTCCACGAACCACCATCGGTTATCCACTTTTTCCGTCCGGAAATAGCCCGTAGCCCTGGTCCGGGCATCAAGGAAACCCCCGTATTTTGACACTCTGAAATCTCCACTCCGCAAGGCGGTTTCCTCTTCCTCCCATGCCGTCATCAGGTCTTCCGGTGAGGCAGCCTTTCCCGGCCAGTTATCAGGAATCCATTGGCCAAACGCATCCACCAGGGGCAGAGGATGCAAAACAGAATCTTCAGCCTGCATGGTAAGCATGATGCGCGACAGCTCGATGGTTTGCCTTCCAATAGGATGTTCCATAATAATCCCAAGGGAATCAACCTGTTTAAGGGAACCGAAAGGACCTGTAAATTGTATCCAGCAGGCTTTGCGGGGTGTTTTACCAATGGCAGCCATATCGTGTCCCTTTGTATTCCTCAGCTGAAAATGAATCAAAGGAACCGAAATCCGTATCAGGGCACCCTGGAACGGATTTATGCGCAATTTGCGGATTCCTTCCCGGTCGTGGAGGATGATATCAAAACGTTGTGTTGTGGACGATTTCAAATCAAAGGTCAGGTATTCATAGGAAGACCAGTCCGCCGGCAGTTCAGGATTTAACTCCTCCAGTGCCCATTTCACCTCAGGAGGATTTCCCTCAAAATTCAACACAAAGGTCTTCTGCCGGGCAGAACAGGCTGTAAGAAGCAGCATGACCACGATCAGCACGGGGCGGGCATACGGTATTTTCATGGGGTTTTTATATTGATTTTTTCATTTCAGATTTCGTATGATTTCCTGCCGGACGGGTGAAAGCAGAAACGTATTTCTGCGCTGTTTGGCTGTTCCCGACAGATTGTAATGGTTATGGATGCACCTTGCCGGAAACAATAGCAACTTCTGCACCGGCAAGTCCATCCGAGGATGCTTTGAGCCTTATTTCACCCGGCAT
>JAGDMB010000141.1 GCA_017860375.1 Bacteroidota bacterium
GCCCTTGAATCGGTCGGGTATGATTTCCTGCTGGAGGAATACTCCACCAAGGATGAATGGATTCAATATCCCTATATCGACGGTGCGGATGACTATATCCTTCAGGCTGCTGATCCGGCCAACTGGCCTGCCGGCATTGATTATGATCCCGAAGGGGACGGCTCGGTGCTGACCAGTCTGGGCACCCATGAACACTGGAACAATGCCACCGACAAACAGTATTCAAGAAACCTGGGAACAGGCGACGGTATTGAGCTCGTAACCATCTTTGAGGCTCCCACCGGTATAGAAGAACCTGACCTTGCAAGAGAATTCGGGATATACCCGAATCCCGTATCTTCCAGCGCCACGGTGAACTTTCACCTGAATCATGCTGCAAACGTGATCTTTGAAATATACTCTACCGACGGCAAAAAGATTACCTCTGTCTCCGGTATAAGCCTGGGTGCAGGGGATCATCATTTTGACTGGATCCCTGAAAATCTTCATGGATTATACCTGTGCAGATTGTCCATACATTCCGGTGCCATGTTCCGGAATTACGAAACAAAAATAACGGCTCTTTAATAATACGGCTATGAAAAAAAACAATCGCTTCCGGTTTCACTGGCAGGAAAAAACCTTTGCTTTCCTGCAGAAGGCTCGTGTTCCATCCCTGGTAATATTTATCCTTCTGGGGTCCGTATCCACCATCTGGTTTCTCGTGAGGGTGATCCCCAAGCCAAGCCGCATGTATTACCCGTGCATGAAGATCGCAGCGCCCCTGTCTTCTTCATTTGTTACCTACCTGATCGGCATCACCGGACTTATGTTTTTCTTTAAAAAGGCCCGCCAGCGCCTGTACCAGTCGCGGTATGCCGTGGCTGCTGTCTTTGTCCTGCTCGGACTGACCGCTGGTGTGTG
This sequence comes from Bacteroidota bacterium, assembly GCA_017860375.1. Taxonomy (GTDB): domain Bacteria; phylum Bacteroidota; class Bacteroidia; order Bacteroidales; family UBA10428; genus UBA5072. Next base: position 904 of record JAGDMB010000141.1, read on the forward strand.
GACCCTTGTGAATACCCAGCATTCAGCCTCGGCAAACATCCTGATCCAGGGACCGCAAGACGGGAATGAACCCATCGGCGTTGCCAAGGGCATTTTTCCGGGAAGGGTCGTATGGGTTCATGATCCTGACGCCACAGATAAAAACTGCACAAACACCTGGGATGATTACTGGTTTATGGACGGCAATACAAACCAGGCCGAAATAGACATCATGCTTTCTGCCGGTTTGCAGCAACTCACGGGTACTTCTACCGATGCAGCGGCATGGGACGCCATTTTTCGCTATTACAACAACAACCATGGAAAGGGGGATGTTGGGTACCAGGCCGGCGAGAAAATTGCGATCAAAATCAATATGAACGGTGTCTGGGGAGGTAATCCCGCCATCAATACTTCCCTGCATGTGTGTTATTCTGTCCTCAACCAGCTGATCAATGTGGCCGGCGTAGCGCAATCCGACATCAGCATCGGTGATCCCGGTGTATCGATGACCGTTGTCACCTATGAAAAATGCCACGATGCATTCCCCAATGTGACCTACTGGGGAAATGAAGATGGGATGGAACAGCCTGAGCCCTCCTCATCCTTTGTGCTAATTTCCAGTGACCCCGATGAAAATCATTATGAAGATGTACTTCCCCAGGCCTATCTCGATGCTGCGTATCTGATCAATATACCGGTATTCAAAAAGCATCACCGCGCGGGGATCTCTCTGGCCTGCAAGAACCATTTCGGATCCCTTGGCGCATACACCGGGGGTGCATCGCATCTGCATTATTCCCTGCCCGCTCCCAATGAAGCCATTGGAACAACAGGCGATGTCATAAACGGTGAGTATGGCGTGTATCGTTGTTTTGTGGATATCATGGGTCACGAAGACCTCGGCGGCAAAACCGCCCTGTATCTTGTCGATGGCATCTGGAGTTCCACCAACTGGGGTCACCCCCCAATCAAATGGCGTATGACCCCGTTCAATAATGACTGGCCTTCTTCCCTATTCCTGTCTCTTGATCCGGTTGCCATTGAATCGGTGGGATATGACTTTTTATATGAAGAATTTGATGAAGCACACCCGACAGAGGGTCTGCCGGTTACCGCGAACAAAGGCCCCTACTCGCGTTTTGCAGGAACCGACGATTTCCTCCACCAGGCAGCCGATCCGGCAAACTGGCCTGGCGGGATTGAATATGATCCCGAAGGTGATGGCACCATTCTGGCCAGTCTGGGTACACACGAACACTGGAACAACGCCGCGGATAAGAAATATACGCGCAATCTGGGCACAGGGAACGGGATAGAACTGGTATACGTGACCGGGGGGCAAACCCGCATTCCCGAGCATACCATAGCGTCTTCATTTGGCATTTATCCCAATCCCGTGACTTCCGCCGCAACGATACATTTCGACCTGCAAAAGAATGCACTGGTTTTTCTTGAAATATACACCATGGACGGCAAGCTTGTCCAGACCCTCAGCCAGGGTCAGATGAAAGCCGGATCGCATGAGCTCACCTGGAATCCTGAAGTGAGTTCGGGGAATTACCTGGGCAGGTTATCGGTTACGGCAGATAACCAGCACAGAGATTATACGGTGAAGATAAGGGTGAAATAACGCAGCTATTCCTTCAGAAACTTCTGAACCGCCACACCGGACGGAGTGGAATATCGCATAAAATACAATCCGGTTTTCAGATCTTTTACGGAAAAGGTATTCATGCCCTGAAGTACATTCAGTGTTTTGATCATCTGACCGTTTGCATTGTATAACTGGCAATAATCAACCGAAGTAGCGTATACTTCCAGGTTGATTTCCTCATGAACCGGGTTGGGGTATAACCGAAGATTCTCCAAATTTACAATGTCGTCAGGAATGCCTGAAATCACCTCACTGGTATCAGCAGCAAGCATGATGGCATTTATAATATCGGGATATACCTGGGCGCCCGTTGACCGGTTGAACAGACCTAACCCATGATTTCCTGTATAGCCATTGTCCCAGTAAAAAGGGACCAATCCGCGGCTTATGATGGAGGCGGTTATATAGGCATCATAATACAAACGGAAGCCGGCATGTTCTGCATTAAGCTCATCACTTCCCAGGTTCAGGCGGGAAATAGCTCCATATTCTCCCAGAATCACCCCATAGCCCTGATCAATGAATTTTTTCCTCATCTTCAGAAACTGGTTATCCGCATACGGTTCGTTGGCCCAGGTTTCCGCTTTGGACGGATCGGTGACGTATTTTCCCCATTGGGTGATATTATCCTGTGTATTTATAGAGAAATTATAGGGATCATAATAATGCACCTCAACCATCAAACGGTTTTCCGTCTCATCCTCGGGAGCTGTGAAACAACTAACCGTATAATCGATATTGGTGTTAAAACCCTGCACCACCAGGTAGCGATAGGCATTTCTGCCCCCTGTTGATCGTACCGTGGTGACAAATGTCTGGTTGTAACTGTTTTGAACGGCACAATATTCTTTATTGGGAGGTCCGTAATTGCCTTCCACCATGACTTCGTTTGTGCCGGCAAACAACAGATGGTTCCCATAATCACGGAAATGCACGGCAATCTGGTCCCACATCACGGCCAGACGATTGTTCACATAACCCTGCATGGCATAGGTGGGCTGAATCCATCCTCCATCCCAGTGGATATTGATGATGGCATACAGGCTGTCGTGCAGCACATAATCGACCACTTCCTTTACCCGGTTCAGCCATTCGGTTTTAATGGTATAGCTGGAGGTATCGGAGAAATTGCTCCAGGCAACCGGAATGCGTATGGCCTTAAAACCGGCTGCTTTTACCGAATCGATTAGCCTTTGCGTGATCAGCGGATTCCCCCATGCGGTTTCTCCTCCTATGGCATCAAGTGAATTGCCCACATTCCAGCCGGGGACCATCTTTTTTGCGAGTTCAACGGACGTCAGGTCGCTCATTCCTGTGGTATCCGGAGGAATACCGTAGAAGGAAGAGGTGACGTTGCCCGCGGTCTGCGGACGGGCAGTATGGCCGGCTATCGTATCTGCCAAACCGGCATTCACAAAATTCAGTAAAAAAAGAGCCGCAATACTCTTTAATGATCCGACATTAAAAGGCAGGCACTTCATTGATCCTTTTGGTTTCATTTTCTTGTTAATCCGTTACACTATTTATTATTTGCAAATTTCGCAATTCCTGAATATTTTGTTTCATCCTTATGCAGGGATGAGGCCTGGTTTGAATTTCTCAGAGAATGATCATCAGCGCAATAGCACCTGCAATTATCGATACCAGCAGGATTTCAAAAACCAGGATCAACCGGTACCGTCTTTTTGAAGCATGCGATTTCACCAAAATGTTTCTTTACGGTTTTCATTTTTTTGTACCGCTCCAAAAGTATACCTTCTCAAAGATATTACGGGTTCAGAATCTTTCAGATGGGGGTATAGTTTGTTACGCGAATGCACAATTTGGGTTACAATAATTATGAATTATTCATGTTGAAAGAAGATCGTTACATGATTTTTGCTACAGGATAAGTTTGAATCAGGGATAAAGAGTTCAGTCATTCTTATCTGCTGAAACATCCGTAACAGAGGGTATTTTTGAAGCATATTCGGAGGGAAGCATACGGTATTCTTCCCTGAAATACCGGGCAAAATATTTGGGATTGTTAAAGCCCACCTGGTACGCGATTTCGGCTATTGACATCTGGCTTTTTTCCAGCAGACGTGCCGCTCTTTTCAAACGGATGACCCGGATGAATTCAATGGGCGACTTTCCGGTAAGCGAAGTAAGTTTTTTGTAAAGATGCACACGGCTCATCCCGATTTCCTTTGCCAGCCGGTCGACCGAAAAACCCGGATTGGACATATTGTTTTCCACGATGGCCATGGCTTTCTGAATCAGCTTTTCATCCAGTGATGTGATCTGAATCTCGGAAGGAGTCAGTTCGACCCTTTTCTGGAAAGATTTCCTTACCGTTTCACGCTGATGGATCAGGTTTTTTATCCGTGACTCCAGGATCTCAAAGCTGAAGGGTTTCGTGATGTATTCATCCGCCCCGGTTTCAAATCCTTCCATCCTCTGGGCATCGGAAGTCCTCGCGGTGAGGAGGATCACGGGAATGTGGGAAGTATGCCTGTCGTTCTTAATGGCACGGCACAGTTCGATGCCATCCATACCCGGCATCATAATGTCGCTTACCACCAGGTCGGGCGTTCTGTCTCTTGCAAGTTTAAGTCCGGTTATACCGTCTGAAGCTTCGAGTATGGTATACCTTGCTTTCAGATTGTCTTTGAGGTAGAACAGAAAATCATCGTTGTCCTCCACAATTAAAACCGTCTGCCTGTCTTTAGGATTGCGGGCAGTGCCGGTTGACGGGCCTGAATTTTCCATGACCACCTGTGCATTCGCCTGAGTGGTTTCAGCCCAGACGGATTCCAGTGTGACCGGCAGCATCACAGTAAAGCAGCTTCCTTTGCCGACCTCGCTTTCAAGGGTGATCCTGCCTTTGTGCAGTTTCACAAATTCGCTGACCAGCGATAATCCTATTCCCGTGCCCTGATTGATAAGCATCGGGGAAATCTCATCCTGGAAAAATTGTTCAAATACCTTTTCCTGTTTGTCTTTCGGGATCCCGATACCGGTATCTGCCACACGAATCAATACCCATGTCGCAGATGGATCGCCATTCCCGCCGGTTGAAAGGGGATTTGATTCCTGCGACAGGGTAACGGTTATTTTTCCCTTTTCAGGGGTAAACTTGAATGCATTCGACAGGAGGTTAAAGATGATCTTTTCGACTTTATCATGATCAAACAGGGTCTGCAGACTCTCCAGCCGGGTTTCGAAATGGAGGGCGATGTTTTTCTTTTCCGCCAGGTCAGAGAAAGATCCGGTAATTTCCCTTGCAAAGGCTACAATATCGCCCCGTGACGGATACAGTTTCAGCTGCTGGAATTCCAGCCGCCTGAAATCCAGCAGCTGGTTGACAAGGTTTAACAATCGACGGGCATTCCGGTATACGAAGGACAGCTGATGCTGCAACTCCGGTTTGTCGACGTTTCTGAGGATCTTTTCCATTGGTGTAATGATCAGCGACAAAGGAGTTCTGAATTCGTGGCTGATGTTGGTGATGAATTTGATCTTGAGCATATCGATCTCGTGCCGGCGGTCGGCTTCCTGTTTTTCCTGCTGGGCCCGGAATTTCATTCTTTCACGCTCCAGCACAACATAGCGCAATAAAAAAAGGAGCAAAGCCACGGCCAGAAAATAGAGCACAAAAGCAGTCCTTGATTTCCAGAACGGCGGCAGAACGGTAATGGCAAGGCTGGCTCCGGTTTCGTTCCAGGTTCCGTCGTTGTTGGAAGCGACCACGCGGAATACATAACTGCCCTGGTTCAGGTTGGTATAGGTTGCTTTCCTGAGGGCAGCGTCACTTTCCATCCATTCGTTGTCGAATCCTTCCAACCGGTATTTGTACCGGTTTTTCACCGGCTGAAAATAATCAAGGGCAGCAAATTCAACAGAGAACATTTTTTCACGGGCTTTAAGGACAATTTCATCCGTACCTGCGATGGATTCTTTCAGCAGGATTCTGCCATTGATCTTTTCATTCACTTTCACGGGAGTATTGTAAATATCCAGGTT
>JAGDMB010000142.1 GCA_017860375.1 Bacteroidota bacterium
GTTACCTGGACGTGATTAACAAGCGGATACTATCCCTGCAGTCTGCATACGATAACGGTACAATAACAAGGTCTGACATCGATGTTATGACATCGGAAAAAATTAAGCTCGAGCAACAGTTAAGCGGGAATGAGATCCTTAAATCCTCCATGTTGAAAATATTATCCAGCCTTACCGGATCAGACATTGATGCATCGACCCGGTTGGTGGTTCCCGCATCGTCAGATGAAAGGATACAGGAATTATCACGTCCTGAGCTTGAATTGTTTGATCTGAGAAAAGAACAGCTTGATGCAGGATTAAAGGCCCTGCAAAGCCAAAGGCTGCCAAAAGCATTCGGATTTGCATCACTGGGCTACGGAAATCCTCCCGGAAGTGATTTCTTCAGGGACGAATTCGATACGTACTATATCCTTGGAGCCAGCATTAAATGGAATATCTTCGACTGGAATGAGACAAGAAATGAGAAACGTATGATAGGCCTTCAGAAGGGCATCCTTGAAAACCGGAAAAGTGATCTGACGGACAATCTCAACCGAATGCTTGAAGCGAAAGATGCAGAAGTTGTCAATCTGAAGAATATGCTGGAGTCTGATACGGTACTTATCAGCATAAGAAAAAGGATTACCGCCTCGGCGGAATCGCAATACAATAATGGGAATATCACGGCAACAGAATTACTTAACGAGATGAATTCCGAGCGGCAGGCATTGATCAATTATGAGCTTCACAAAATTAACCTTGCGATGGCAAGAATCGAGTATCTGAATATAAGCGGAAAGGAAATCGAGTAACATTATACGGGACCAAAATGAAAACCAATTTATTTTTAATCATTACAGCCTTTCTGATTGCCGGCTGTAAAAACAAAGCAGATCAGGCTGATGCCTATGGTAATTTTGAGGCTACCGAAGTCATTGTCTCTGCTGAGACGAGTGGACGAATCATGAAATTTGATGTGTCAGAAGGGACAGAGATAGCCCGGGGTACGGAGATTGCCCTGGTCGATACCACATTGTTTCACCTGCAGAAAGCCGAGATCAATGCCGGGATGAAAAGTGTCTCAACGCGGATCAGCTCGATAAATGCACAGAATGAAATTCTGAATCAGCAGATTGCAAATCTTAAAGTCAACATTGCAAGGACTGAAAACATGCTGAAAAATGATGCGGCAACCCAAAAACAATACGATGATCTTACCGGACAGTTGGCGGTTATGGAAAAACAGATCGCTGCCAATAACACCCAGAAAGCATCTGTTGCAGCCGAACTGTCGGTTTATGAAGCGAAAAAAGCAACGCTGAATGAACAGCTTGCACGAAGCAGTGTCAAAAGTCCTGTAAAGGGAACGATCATTGAAAAATATGCTGAAGCGGGGGAACTGACGGCCGCCGGCAAACCACTGGTCAAGATTGCGGATCTTTCCGTCATCAGGCTTACCGTATACGTTAGCGGAGCACAACTGGGAAGCATAAAAGTCGGACAGGATTGCACCGTGAGGATCGATGACGGGAAGAAAGCATACAAATCCTTTACGGGTAAAATCAGCACTATCTCGGAAAAGGCCGAATTCACGCCAAAGATCATCCAGACCAAGGAGGAAAGGGTAACACTGGTGTATGCCGTAAACGTCGAACTAAATAACGACGGTACCATGAAGTCGGGTATGCCGGGAGAAGTTATTTTCTGAAAAGAGAGAAAAATGCAGAAGATAATTGAGGCAAGGGGCATTTGCAAGAAATTTGGTAAGACACAGGCTTTGAAGGATATCTCCTTTGAGGTGTCTGAGGGTGAAATATTCGGTTTTATTGGTCCTGACGGGGCAGGAAAAACAACACTTTTCAGGATAATAGCAACCCTGCTGATTCCTGACGAAGGGACAATGGAGGTTATGGGACTTGATTCCGTCTCAGGATACAGGGAATTGAGAAAGAACATCGGTTACATGCCCGGACGATTCAGTCTTTACCAGGACCTTTCCGTTGAGGAAAACCTGAATTTCTATGCAACTGTTTTCGGAACGACTCTTAAAGAAAATTACGACCTGATTGCGGATATCTATTCACACATTGAGCCATTCAAGAAAAGACTTGCAGGAAAGCTTTCCGGCGGAATGAAACAGAAGCTGGCATTATCGTGTGCATTAATCCACAAACCCGGCCTTCTTATCCTCGACGAACCAACAACCGGGGTAGATGCCGTATCGCGTGCTGAATTCTGGGGGATGCTCCGAAACCTCAGACAGCATAATATAACCATTATCGTGTCTACGCCTTATATGGATGAAGCCATGAAATGCGACAGGGTGGCCTTGATCCAGGCAGGACGTATTCTTTCCGTCAATCAGCCGGATAAGATAAGGGAACAATTCACCCGGAAACTGTTCAGCGTACAAGCGCCCGAAAAATACAAGCTGATCCATGCATTAAGAAGCTATCCGGGGACTGTTACTGCCTATCCCTTCGGAGATTCGGTTCACGTTACTTTCAGGAGCGATGAATTTGATAATTCCCTCTATGAGTATCTCAGGGGGATGGGCATCACTAATGTTGTGATCCATGAAACCAGGGCGGGAATAGAGGACCGGTTTCTGGAGTTAATGGAAAAAGGAACAACCGCAATCGATAGGGGGTAAAATACATGATCCGCCTTCGCTAAAGCGCCGGTGGACAAAGTACAAAGGGAAAAAGAAAAATGAAGGAAGCAGTTATATCGGTAAAGAATCTGGTGAAGAAGTTCGGAAACTTCACCGCCAATGATGACCTGAACTTTGAAGTGTACGAAGGGGAGATCTTTGGCTTTCTGGGTGCCAACGGAGCCGGAAAGACAACCGCAATCCGGATCCTTTCAGGTTTGTCGGCACCCACATCAGGTGATGTTACCGTTGCCGGCTACAATGCAAAAAAACAACCGGAGCAGATAAAGAAAAACATCGGGTACATGTGCCAGAAATTTTCACTCTATGAAGATCTTACCGTGAAGGAGAACATCATGCTTTACGGCGGAATATACGGACTAAAAAAGGCATTGATCAGGGAAAGGACCGATCTCCTTCTTGAAAAACTGAATTTCAGGGAATACGGCGATAGGTTAATCTCGGATCTCCCCCTGGGACTAAGGCAAAAGCTTGCATTTTCGGTGGCTGTATTGCATGAACCTAAAATCGTTTTTCTCGATGAACCTACCGGCGGAGTGGATCCCATAACGCGCCGGCAGTTCTGGGAAATGATCTATGAAGCAGCCGGAAGGGGAATTACGGTTTTTGTAACAACCCACTATATGGATGAAGCAGAGTATTGTGACAGGATATCCATCATGAGCGAAGGGAAAATTGTGGCGCTTGATACACCGGCTGATCTGAAAAAACAATACCATGCAGCATCCGTCGAAGAGGTATTTGTGAAGATTGCCAGACCGGGAAATAACTGAAGCTATGAAACGATTCCTTGGATTTGTAAATAAAGAGTTTCTGCATATATTCAGGGATGTCAGGACACTGATTATCCTGTTCGGGATACCGGTTTTACAGATCCTTCTGTTCGGTTTTGTGGTAAGTACTGACCTGAAAAATGCCCAGGTAGCGTTTCTGGATCTTTCGCAAGACGAAATGACACAAAAAATATCCGATAAAATATGTTCATCCGGTTTTTTCAGGAGGAGTGAAACGCTCCTGAGCTACAATGATATTGATAAAGTACTCCGGAAAAACAAAACAAAAGCGGTAATAGTTTTTGAAAAGGATTTTGGCCGGAATCTTATCAGCGAAGGCAAAGCGACCATAAGTATAATCACCGACGGCTCAGAACCCAATATGGCAACCCTGATTACAAATTATGTCACAGGGATCGTGACCAGTTTCAACATGGAACTGGCAGGGACACAAGCTGCAGGGACGTTTCTGGTTCAGCCTGAAGTCAGGATGTTCTATAATCCTTCTCTAAAAGGTCATTTTATGTTTGTCCCGGGAGTCATAACCCTCATTCTGATCATTATCTGTGCGCTCATGACCTCTGTTACCATCACACGTGAAAAGGAATTCGGAACCATGGAAGTTTTGCTTGTGTCACCTCTTAAACCTTTTCAGATCATCCTTGGTAAAGTGATCCCATATTTCCTGCTTTCCTTCATTAATGTAATACTAATCCTGCTGCTCTCCTGGTTTGTGTTCGGACTCCCCGTAAAAGGCAGCCTTGTCCTGCTTCTGGCCGAAAGCATGCTTTATATATTGATGAGTCTTACACTTGGAATACTTATATCTACTGTATCGAAGACCATGCAGCAGGCTATTTTTATCTCTTTGGTAGGAATGATGCTGCCGACTATTTTGCTTTCGGGATTTATTTTCCCGATCGAGAATATGCCAGCAGGATATGGATGGGTAGCTGCTTTGATGCCTCCCAAGTATTTCATTATAATCATTAAAAACATAATGATCAAAGGCACCGGATTTCTCTATGTCTGGAAGGAAACGCTGATACTGATACTCTTCACACTGGCATTCACAGGACTGAGTATACGGAATTTTAAAATAAGGCTTCAGTAATAAAGGAGAGGAACAGGGGATGAGGACAATATTTTATTTAATACGGAAAGAGTTTATCCAGATCTTCAGGGATAAATTTATCGGAAAAGCGATTTTTGGTGTTCCTATTGTTCAGATGCTGATCCTCGTTCCTGCCGTTACATTTGAGATAAAGAATGTACGCCTCTGCATAATTGACAGAGACATGACTACCGAATCGAGAGAACTGGTTAATCAGCTGGAAGGATCGACATTTTTCAAGGTCACGTTTTCCACCTTCTCTGAGCAAGAAGCCAATAATTTGCTGCACAAGGGCAAATGTGACCTGGTGCTGCAGATACCAATGGGTTTCGGGAAAGAAACCGGGAATGGGAATCCCGTGAGGATAATGGTCTCTGCAAATGCCATCAATGCTGTAAATGCCCAGCTGTCGTGGGCGTATTTGAACGGGGTAATCCGTGATTATAATCGGAATATCATGGCCGAAAATACCAGTGGCGGCACTTTACCACCTGTCCCGCAGGTACAGGTTACCAGCAGGTACTGGTATAACGAATTGCTTAATTATAAATATTATATGCTTCCGGGGGTACTCGGAATACTTGTTCTGGCAATCGGTTTCATTCTTGCAGGGCTTAATCTGGTAAAGGAAAAAGAAAGCGGTACGATCGAACAGATAAATGTTACACCGGTTAAAAAGGTTCATTTCATCATCGCCAAAATGGTACCCTTTCTGATCATCGGACTTATTGACCTCGCAGTTGGATTAATAATCGGAAAGCTGGCTTTCAACATCCCTTTCGAGGGCAGCATTGCCATTCTTTTCCTGGGCTCGGCTATTTTCCTGGTAGCCGTTCTTGGTCTTGCCCTTTTTATCTCCACTTTTTCGAGCACGCAACAACAATTCATGTTCACTGCATTTTTCTTCATTATCGTTTTCATACTGATGAGCGGCATTTTTACTCCCCTGGAGAGTATGCCTGCATGGGCACAGAAGTTTGATCTGATCAATCCTGCCGCATATGTGATGCGCATCAACAGGATGGTGATGCTAAAGGGATCCACATTTCAGGATATTAGCACGGAAATCTATTCCCTGATGCTGATAGCGATAGTATTCACTGCACTTGCAATCTGGAGGTACAGGAAAACGGCATGATACCATAAAAGACCGGATCGCTGCGGACATTTATGTGTCTGCCGTTTTTAGTCTGGCTAACTGGCGGTACCGCAAAATCGCGAGAGGATAAAAATACCGTTTAAATTACCATGTGGTTCTTCCTTTACGGCAGCTTAATTTTCCGTAATACCAGCCCAAATTCCTCATCCGGTTCGGCTTTCAGGACGAAATTGAAATAATTCAGGTTTACGCAATAAAGGAAATCTTCGACCGGACTGAATTCCTGGTTAGCCGGTTCAAAAAAACGCTTTCCGCTTGTGCGGCGGATGATCTCAAGGGCATTCTGAAAGTCAAAGGGTACGCCACGGATTCCGTTCCGGATATATTCAGCACAGAAGGTATCCTCTTCCGCCGGATGCCGGGCAGCGTATCCCATGCATACGAGGGAAAGAACTGCGGGTTTCTTGGTCAGGATGTACCGGATGATGGCATCGGCATTTACAAAACTTCCGGTGATGATGGCTTCGGCATTTCCGGCATTCACGATACCCCGGGTGCCTGCACTGGTGGTGTGAACCACGGTTTTCCCGATGAAATCAAAACCGCGGGTCTGAAAAGGGGAATTGCCAAAATCAAAACCCGGTATCTTCCGGTTGTCGCGCTCGCCGATGAGGATAAAGTCCGGATGCGATTCTTTCCAGGCAAAAGCCTGCTCCTTCTTTCCTACGGGTATGATCTTTTCAACTCCCCGGTCAAACAGATAACAGGCCAGGGAAAAAGCGCGGAACACATCAATTATGACGGCGAGGCCGCGTGCAAGTTTTGCTCCTTCAACCAGGTGAAGGATGTCAATTTTCATAGTCCTGATTCAAATTTCAGC
>JAGDMB010000012.1 GCA_017860375.1 Bacteroidota bacterium
TTAACATGGCTCATGGCGGCCAGGTTATAGATCTCGTCGGGTTGCGTTTCCTGGATGATACGGATAAGGTTCGTGGAATCGGTGAGGTCACCGTAATGCAGCGAAAAATTCCGGTTTTCCACATGCGGATCGAGGTAAAGATGATCGATCCTTTCGGTATTGAACATCGAACTTCTGCGTTTGGTGCCGTGTACAATATATCCTTTTTTAAGAAGATATTCAGCCAGGTAAGCACCATCCTGTCCCGTAATACCTGTAATCAATGCTACTTTTTTCGAAGCCATATTTATTTTGTTTTGTTTGGAATAGCGGATGGTTTGTTCGCAAAGGCTGCCTTGCACAGCTCATGGCAATCTTCTTTCAGTCCAACCGGGCTTGCGTTTCGGATAGTGTACACCGTTTCAATGGATGCTTTTGCTTCCATCATCCCGAATCCCCGTCCGGCCAGAATTTCTTCATAGCTTTTCGTATGCAGGTCGGTAAATCCTTCACTGAATTCGATTTCCTGGTCATTCATGGTAATGGAACGGTAGGTTCTCTTGCCCTTTTCGATGACAGTCCGGGGCAGGTCGTTGTAATCAAGACTCAGAAACCAGCGCACGCGGGCTTTCTCAAGCTCCAGGCAGCCTGAGGCCTTGTTGGGCTGCAACAGATGAACGGTATTTTCCTTTACTCCCCCGAAAATCCAGATCAGCATATCAAAAAAATGGATGCCGATGTTGGTAGCGATACCACCGGATTTCTGGATATCTCCTTTCCAGGAAATGAAATACCACTTACCCCGGCTGGTAATATAGGTCAGGTCGATATCGTATTTCTTACCGGGAGGAGACTGATCGATCCGTTTTTTGAGATCAATCAGGACGGGATGCAGGCGCAACTGCAGGATGGTAAAGATCTTTTTCCCGGATTCCATTTCGATCTCACGCAGGGCATCGATATTCCAGGGATTCAGTACGAGCGGTTTTTCGCATATGGCGTTGGCCCCTGAGCGCAGGGCAAATCGAATGTGGGAATCGTGCAGGTAATTGGGTGAACAAATGCTTACATAATCGATTTGCGTTCCTGCCCTGCGCAACTTGTCGATATGCCTGTCGAACCGCTCGTATTCAACAAAAAAATGACAGTCGGGAAAATAGCAGTCCATGATCCCGACGCTGTCGGACGGGTCGAGCGATGCGAGCAATTCATTGTGTGTATCCTTGATGGCTTTCAGGTGCCGCACTGCAATATATCCGCCGACACCGATAATGGCAAATTTAGAGGCCTGGTTCATTCGACAAAAATGATTTGTTAAAAATAGGAAATTTTAACGTATTGCACCGAACAAGCCGTGAATATGTGCATTTTTTTATGAAGCTCAGTTTTTCCGGCTTCATCCGGTAACAACATTAAAGGCTTAAATAGGATAAAGTGCGGATCGTGTTCCTGTATGTGCCTTTGACATCCATCACAATTCCTCTTTCGGAGGAAAGGGATTCAAAAAATTCTTCTTTCAGGTTCAGGTATTCTTTATGGGCAACCGCCAGCACAATGGCATCATAGTTTTTTCCGGGCGTATCGCTCAGCCGGAAGCCATATTCCTTGTAAACCTCTTCGGAAGAGGCATGGGGGTCAATTACATCCACTATAATACCATAGGATTTAAGTTCATTGACCACATCGGCGACTTTGGAATTCCGGATATCGCTCACATTTTCCTTAAAAGTTGCGCCCATCACAAGCACCCTGGCATTTAATACGTTCTTGCCCGTATGGATGATCTTTTTCACCACCTCGGTGGCAATGTATTGTCCCATCCCGTCATTTACGGTACGGCCCGAGGTGATCACACGCGATGCATGGCCCAGTTCAAGGGCTTTGAAGGTAAGGTAATACGGGTCAACGCCGATGCAATGACCTCCGACGAGGCCGGGTGAAAACCGGAGAAAATTCCATTTCGTGCCAGCGGCTTCAAGGACTTCATACGTATTGATCCCCATTTTGTTGAAGATCATCGACAGTTCGTTCATCAGGGCGATGTTCACGTCGCGCTGGGTATTTTCAATGATCTTTGCGGCTTCGGCCACTTTTATGGAAGAGGCCTTGTGAACACCTGATTTTACGACAAGTTCATATACGGCTGCGATTTCATTGAGCGATTCCTCATCACAACCCGACACTACCTTGGTGATGGTGGTAATGGTATGCTCTTTATCGCCCGGGTTAATCCTTTCGGGAGAATAACCCAGCTTGAAGTCCCTGCCGCATTTCAGTCCGGAGAGTTCCTCGAGGATGGGCAGACAGTCTTCTTCCGTTGCTCCGGGGTATACCGTGGACTCGTACACCACGTAATCGCCTTTTTTAAGAATGGAGCCCACCGTGCGCGTGGCACCAAGAAGCGGGGTCAGATCGGGAAGGTTATGTTTGTCTATCGGAGTCGGAACCGCAATGATGTGGAAGGCGGCCCCCCGGAGATCTTCTTTATCGGATGTGAAGAAAATGTCTGCATTTTCAAATTCACTTGATTTCAATTCATGACTGGGATCGGTATTTTTTTTCATCATTTCGACACGACCTGCATGAATGTCGAAACCAATGACCTTTATCTTTTTTGCAAAGGCAAGGGCAATGGGAAGTCCGACATATCCGAGGCCAATCAGGGAAAGGACGGCTTCCTTTTTAAGCAGTTTCTGAACTATACTCATGGTTTCAGGATTTAGCGCTTGAATTCTTTTTTAAGAGCCTCTACATAATCAAGCTTTTCCCAGGAGAAGAATTCCACTTCTTTCTGTATCTTTTTACCGCCGTTGGCATTGCCGTTTTCATATACGAGTACATTTTCCCTGCGGTATGAACGGCCCATATGACCATAGGCTGCCGTTTCCAGAAATATAGGATTCTTAAGTCCGAACCGGTTGACAATGGCGTAGGGACGAAGGTCGAACACCTGGTTAATCTTGTTGGCGATCTCCCCGTCTGACAGGTTAACCCTGGACGTTCCGTATGTATTTACGTACAAGCCGATGGGTTTGGCCACGCCGATCGCATAGGCAACCTGAACCAGTGCTTCATCTGCAAGGCCTGCCGCCACCATATTTTTTGCGATGTGCCTCATGGCATACGCGGCAGAACGGTCAACTTTTGAGGGATCTTTTCCGGAAAATGCGCCGCCTCCGTGAGCTCCCCGGCCGCCGTAAGTATCCACAATTATTTTGCGACCGGTCAGGCCGGTGTCACCATGAGGACCTCCGATGACAAATTTGCCCGTGGGGTTCACATGCAATACCAGGTGATTGTTGAACAGCCGCTGAACCCTTTCCGGAAGCCGGGCAATGGTTCGGGGTATCAATACATTCTGAACATCAAAATGGATCTTTTCGAGCATGGCTTTCTCCGAAGCAAACTCATCATGCTGCGTGGAAATAACAATGGTATGAACCGATTTGGGCTGGCGGTCTGAACCATATTCGATGGTGACCTGTGATTTTGAATCGGGTCTCAGGTAGGGCATCAGTTTACCTTCCCTGCGGATAACGGAAAGTTCCTGCAGAAGCAAGTGCGCCATTTCAATGGGAAGGGGCATATATTCATCGGTTTCGTTTGAAGCGTAGCCGAACATCATTCCCTGGTCCCCCGCACCCTGGTCTTCCATGTTCTGGCGGACGACACCCTGCCGGATGTCCTGGGATTGTTCATGAATGGCAGAGATAACACCGCAGGAGTCCGCGTCAAACATATATTCGGCTTTTGTGTAGCCAATTTTACGGATAACCTCACGGGCAATCTTTTGTACATCTACATAACCCGCCGTATGGACTTCACCGCTCAGCACAACCAGACCGGTGGTAACCAGCGTTTCACACGCAACTTTTGATTCGGGATCGATGCGCAGGAATTCATCCAGCAAAGCATCGGATATTTGATCGGCAACTTTATCGGGGTGTCCTTCAGAGACAGATTCGGAGGTAAATAAGTAAGCCATGGTATCGTTTTAAAAATTTGGTTAAAAACTTGGGTGCAAAGATAAAAAGATATATTAAACTGCAACGGGAGCAAGGTATTCCGAAATAGGTTTTTTGACAAATAGAACTATAAAGAGGACTAAAATCAACGGATGCACAGGGAAATCAATTTGTCAGTTCACGAAAAACTTCTTCGAGTTTCTTCTCCTGTTTGTGCATGGAGAGAACCACCAGGTTGTTTTCCACGGCAAAGGAAAAAATCGCAGGACGTATATCCTCACTGGCAACGCTTTGCACAAGCCAGGTCTTTTCTTTTACCTTCATTATCTTTTCCACCCCGGGGATCCGTTCCATTTTTTCTTTCGGGGGATCGTCGTTGAACTCCACAAAAATGGTAAGAAAAGGATCCTTCTCCTTGTTCTGAAGCTGCCGGGTGATGCTGTCTGCCACGATCACGCCCTTATTGATTATAATGACCCTGTCGCATATGGCCTCGACCTCCTGCATGATGTGGGTCGACAGAAGAATGGTTTTGTTTTTTCCGGTTTCTTTTATCAGGTTGCGGATTTCAATGATCTGGTTGGGATCCAGTCCGGAGGTCGGCTCATCCAGGATCAGAACCGCGGGGTCATGCAGCAGGGCCTGTGCAAGTCCAACCCGCTGGCGGTATCCTTTTGAAAGGGATCCGATCTTTTTTCTTTTCTCGGCCTCAAGGCCCGTAAGGTCAATGATATCCTTTACTTTTGCGGCACTTTTCAATCCCAGCCCGTACAGTCCCGCAACATACTGAAGGTATTCCCTGACGTACATTTCGGGATACAGGGGATTGATTTCAGGCAGATAACCCAGGGATCGCCTGACTTCCTCAGCATTTTGATCCACCGGTTGCTGATTGATACGCACCGTTCCCTGGTCAGGGGCGAGCAATCCGCAGATTATTTTCATCGTGGTGGATTTACCGGCCCCGTTTGGTCCTATAAAACCCGCTATTTCACCGGCTTTAACGGAAAAGGAAATATCCGAAAGGACCCGCTGACTGCCAAAATACTTCGTGATATGCTGAACTTCGATGGACATAAAACAAGATTTACGGATCAAAGATAAGAGACCTGAAAGGTTTTTAAACGTGCCGGGTCTAAAAATATTGAATCAAAAAACTATTTTTGCAGTTCCAATAACACAAGGTACCAAGCAATGAGAATTAAAGAATTGTTAAAATCGAATGCGGCTATCGGCACAAAGGTTGAAGTAAAAGGATGGGTAAGGACGAAAAGAGGCAATAAAAACATCAACTTTGTGGCCCTGAATGACGGATCGACTATTCATACTATACAGGCGGTTATTGACGCTTCTGCATTTCCTGAGGATCTGATGAAGCAGGTCACCACAGGAGCCTGCATTGCCGTAAAAGGAATTTTGGTGCAGTCGCCGGGAAAAGAACAGAGTATTGAAATTCAGGCTGAGGGTCTTGTCGTGTACGGTTCTGCCAATCCCGATACCTATCCCCTGCAGAAGAAGGGACATTCACTGGAATTCCTTCGTGAAATTGCCCATCTCAGGCCGCGGACGAACACCTTTGGTGCCGTTCTCAGAATCCGCCACGCCCTGGCCTTTGCTATCCATAAATACTTCAACGACAACGGATTTTTTTATCTTCATACCCCTATTATTACCGGTTCGGATGCGGAGGGTGCGGGTGAAATGTTCAGGGTGACCACCCTCGATGCGAAAAATCCGCCGCTGCTCGGGGACGGTTCGGTGAATTTCAGCGAGGATTTTTTCGGAAAGCAGACGAACCTAACCGTTTCGGGACAGCTGGAAGGCGAACTTGGGGCTCTGGCGCTGTCGCGCATCTATACCTTCGGTCCCACTTTCCGTGCCGAAAATTCAAATACACCCAGGCACCTGGCGGAATTCTGGATGATCGAACCCGAAATGGCTTTTTATGAAATAAAGGACAACATGGACCTGGCGGAAGATTTTCTGAAATACCTGATCCGGTATGCGCTTGATAATTGCAGGGATGACCTCGAATTCCTGCGGAAGATGTACGATGAGGAATTGATTGCCCGGCTCTCCTTTATCCTTGAAAACCGCTTTGAAAGGATCACCTATACGAAGGCGGTTGAGGACCTTGAAAAATCGGGCGAGAACTTTGAATTCCCTGTGAAATGGGGTGTTGATCTTCAAACCGAGCATGAACGGTACCTGGTGGAAAAATTCTATGCGAAACCGGTCATCGTTACCGATTATCCGAAAGCCATTAAAGCCTTTTATATGAAACAGAATGAGGACGGTCGGACGGTTCGCGGAATGGATGTGCTGTTTCCGAAGATAGGGGAGATCATAGGCGGATCGCAGCGCGAGGAAGACTATGAAAAACTGAAAATGCGCATTCGGGAGCTTCAGCTTCCTGAAAAAGATCTCTGGTGGTACCTTGAGACCCGGTTGTTCGGAACTGCCCCTCACAGTGGCTTTGGTCTTGGTTTTGAAAGGCTTGTGCTCTTTGTTACCGGTATGGGCAATATCAGGGATGTGATTCCCTTCCCGAGAGCACCTAAAAATGCCGAATTCTAAGGTGTCCCGGTTTGAAAATGTCGTTTAATATTCGTAATTTTCATCAGGATTTCAGCCGAAAACAGCCGGGATATGCTCAAGCAGAAACTACAGCAAAAACTTTTACAAAAGCTCTCTCCACAGCAGATTCAGATGATCAAGCTGCTGGAAATACCGACCATGCTACTCGAACAGCGGATCAAGAAAGAGATGGAAGAAAATCCCCTGCTTGAGGACGGGGGCATCGAAGATACCGAAACCGAAATGCAGGAAGAAGACGTATCGTCCGATCCGAACGACAAGGACAAGGAGGAGTTTACCCTGGAAGACTACATGCAGGATGACGAGATACCCTCTTACCGTTTATCGGCAGGCAATTATTCCAAAGATGACAAGCGTGAAGAGATCCCCTTTTCTGTGGGCGCAACCTATCATGATTTTCTCGAAAACCAGCTTGGTCTCCTCAAACTGGATGATAAAGAACACACGCTTGCCTTATATATTCTGGGAAATATTGACGATGACGGATACCTGAGGCGAAAACTGGATAATATCATTGATGATGTGGCCTTTTCGCTGAACATTGAAACAACAGAAGAAGAGCTGCTGCAAATCCTTCGCATCATCCAGGAATTCGAGCCGATAGGAACCGGAGCCCGTAATCTGCAGGAATGTCTCCTGCTGCAGATCCGGTCGAAAAACCTGGCGGATCCTCATATTGCCCTGGCCCATACCATCCTCAAAGATTTCTTTAACGAGTTTACGCGGAAACATTATGACAAGATCATCAGCCGGCTGAACATCGGGGATGGGGAACTGAAAGGCGCCCTGGATGAGATTTTAAAGCTGAATCCCAAACCGGGCAGCGTCTATAGTGATCCTCAGAACAAAGACACCGCACATATCGTACCCGATTTTATCCTTGAAAATGATGAAGGAGACCTGCAGTTATCCCTGAATGCAAAGAATATTCCCGATCTGCGTGTAAGCAGAACCTATGCAGACATGATCCAGACCTATCATCACGGCCATGGAAATCCATCAAGGGAGCAAAAGGAAGCCCTCACCTTTGTCAAGCAAAAAATTGATTCAGCCCGTTGGTTTATTGATGCCCTGAAGCAAAGGCAGAATACCCTGCTCATTACCATGAACGCCATCATCAATTACCAGCGCGAGTATTTCATGGAAGGAGAGGAGACCAAACTTCGTCCCATGATCCTTAAGGATATTGCGGATGTCACCGGACTGGATATTTCCACCATTTCCAGGGTCGCCAACAGCAAATATATCCAGACCAATTTTGGTATTTTCCCGGTCAAATACTTCTTTTCCGAAGGAATGCAAACGGAATCAGGAGAAGAAGTATCCACCCGCGAAATCAAAAAAATACTGCAGGATTGTATTGATAACGAGGGAAAAAGGCATCCGATGACCGACGAAAAACTGGCTGAAATCCTGAAAAATAAAGGGTATCATATTGCCCGCAGGACCATTGCCAAATACCGCGAGCAGTTAAATATTCCCGTTGCGCGCATGAGAAAAGAATTAAAATGACACCTTGTTCTCTCCTTCACCTTTACCCTTCATGGAAAAGAAAATAGCGACTTTCCTTACGTATCTGTTGCATCCCCTGCTTGCGCCAATTGCCGGTATTTTTATCCTTACCCGTTCCGGCACGTATATCGCTGACCTGAATCCGGAAATAATCAACCTGATAAACCTTATTGTTATTACCCTTACCCTGGTTCTGCCGGTTTGTATGATACCGTTTTACCTGTATTTTAGGATGATCCGCCAGATTTCAATTCCCGAAAAACACGAACGGCTCATTCCCATGGTCATAACCCTGGTGGCATACCTGGGTGCCTGGTTCCTTATCCGGCGCCTTCCGGTCAGCCAGCTTTACGGCCGCTTCCTTCTGGGTGCATGTCTTTCGTTGCTGATCGTCGTGGCAGTTTCTTTTTACTGGAAAATCAGTCTTCACATGACCGGACTGGGAGGTCTTGTCGGGCTTGTTCTTGCCTTATCGCGGAAACTGGGAGTGGAACTGATGGTGGTCCTGCTTTTGCTGATCATTCTTTCAGGCCTGGCGGGCTTTGCCAGGTTGCAGCTCAATGCCCATTCAAAGTCGCAGGTACTGGCCGGTTTCCTTATCGGGCTGACGGTGGTGTATTTTCTTATTCTCGTATAGGGCAAAAAGGTCTTTCAGGTATTTCCCCGTATCGGTTCTGAAAACACCCGGAGGCTTTTTATTTTGTGAACGGTATTGTCCGATGGCCGCCTGCAAATTAAAATTCCGCTGGTCGATGCAATGAAAAAATCCCTGACGGCTCAAATAACCGGCGAGGTATTCCTGTTCCGGCTGCCCGGGAGTCGGCATCAGAATGGCTGAAAGTCCCAGTTCTGCAAGGTCCATGATGGTTGAATAACCCGAGCGGCATACAATTATGCCGGCATTCCGCATGGCTTCGCGAAAAGCATCTGCGGGCAGATGATAGGTATATTCAATGGAGGAAGCATGTACCGATTCATTTTCAAACCGGCATGAATGCTGCATGCCACAGATAATCATGGCCTTATAATCTGTTCCTTCGAGCTGCCGGGTCATGATCTCCTCCATCAGGGTGCGCTGGGGTTCGGGACCGCTCAATATTACAAGGATATCCACCTTTTTTACAGGCTCTTTCCCTGTGCTGTCAGGCAATTCGCAAAACCGTGATAAAATGCCCATGAATGCGGTATTTCGGAAAAGCGGGTAACGGTGAGACAACCTGCCCGTAAGGTTCAGTATCGGATCTTTGTCGTCCGGTATCCAGCATCGGTCAAACGACCGGATGAACAGTCCCAGAACTTTATGAACAAAGGGTTCCATCCATTTAAGGCCGGCGGGAAGAAGGGGAGACACCTGGTGGGAAAGGAAGACGGAAAGAATGCTGCTGTTGTAAAGGCCATAACAGTTGTCGGATATGACGATATCGAGCGGATGGGTAATCAGGAACTTTTTCAGCCACCGGTGTTCCTTGCTGACCGAGACCAGCAGAAGAGGGATCTGAAAAGCCAGGATCCAGGCCTGTGATTTCCTTCGTGAATAGCGTATGGTAGCGGAGGGCAGATCATAAAAAGGAAGATCGGGGAACTCTGTTTTCAGCAGTTCACCTGCCTTGCCTTTCGAGGCAAGCATGACTTCCGCGTCCGTACGGAGCAGTGCATGAATCAAAGGGATCATGCGGGAAGAATGACCAATTCCCCAGTTAAGGGAACAAACCAGAATTTTTAACCGGGCATTCAAAAAACAAAAATCGATTATCAGAACGAAATTTGAACCTTAAGGCCGCGATCCGCGGCTTGTGAAGCAATTGCCTGCAGCTCTTTTTGGCTTGCCTTCACCAAACCTTCCACAGGCGTTTCACGGGCAATGGTATAGATCATAATGCTTTCCGGTTTGATCTGCTCCAGGGTACCGAGCCATTTTTCGATTTCCCGCGGAGTCATATTGTCAACGGTGGAATGGTGTATTTTTCCCCGGAAAAACAAAGTCTGGATAATGAGTTTTCCCTTGAATTCCTTTAACCGCGCTATCGTTTCGTCAAGATTAAACCGTGCCACGGGGGCATTGATAAGGGTAATGGTTTCTTCAAAACCCGAATCCAGTTTGAGGATGTTCAGATCTGTTTTCAGAAGGGCCTTAAAGACATTGTGGTTTGAGATCCGGGTGGCGTTCGAGAGAACGGCAATCTTTACCCGGGCGTTATACCGGTTTCGCAGTTCAACCGTATCGTCCACGATGGCCGGAAATTCAGGATGCAGGGTAGGCTCTCCGTTACCCGCAAAAGTCAGGGTATCCAGGGGAGCACGAAGCTGGTCATTGTACTTCAGCCATTTTTCCAGTTCATCCCGGACCTCTTTGCGCGTTGGCATTCCGGAAACCGCAGGACCGTGAAGGGTAAGTCCGCATTCGCAATAGATGCAGTTAAAACTGCATATTTTTTTATCGTCGGGCAGCAGGTTGATGCCCAGCGAATTCCCAAGCCTGCGGCTGGTAACCGGACCAAAGACGACGCTATCGAACAGAAAAGTGGCCATGCGTTTGCAATGTCAATTGGGTTTTTGAACCCGCGGCAAATTTAGTATTTTTCGTGAAGAAAGAAAGAAGGGGGGAATGGAGGAGGGATAATCGGTAAGCTGTAATCTATAATCGTAAGAGGTAAGAGGTAAGAGGTAAGAGGTAAGCGTAATTTTTTATTCGCTAAAATACACTTTAATATCCGACACGATGGCATGCTTGGTAAAAAGAGTATCGGGATTGGAGTGGTCGATCAGGTATCCCTTGATATGGGTTACCTTTGGATTGACAAGTGTTCCGGATACGGTATAAGTGTTTGTTTTTCCGTCTTTGCTCAACGGATTGCTGCGGAAGTATTCCCGAAAACCTTTTGGCGTTCCGTTATCAAACCAGAAGAAAAGGGTAATACGGGGCGCCACCGTCTGGTCGTCTTCAAACAACCTGATCCTTGCGGAAAGGGTGTAGGTGCCTGGTTTACTGGCAGGGAGGCTGATTTCCACCTTATTGATGTTTCCCATCTGGGGCAGGATGAAGGTTTTGTTTTCCTGCCAGACGGTTATTTTCTTTTCCGTTTCCGGTTGTCCTTTATCCGTTTCAAGGTCGGACTCCATTTTACTCAGGATGGTGTTCACTTCCGAATAAATGGCAATCATCTTATCGGGTTTCCGGAGGTAATACGCCATGGAGGAATCAAAGATGACCCGCGTAATGTGGTGCTTTTCGAAGACAGCATGGTAAAGCTGGGTGGAGTCAAGCTTAAGCTTGGAAGAAGAATAGGGCACAACCATCGCAATACCGTCAGCCAGGTGAATATCAACCAGCACGGGGATCAGCTTTTTTTGGGGGAGGATAGTTGTCCTTTTACCCGTACAGGAAGAACATAATAAAATGGCCAGGCCTGCTGAGACAAACAATAAGGCGGCTGCTTTCCGCACCTGCATTCCCTTTTTAATCTTTGATATCATTGAACCGGTATCCAAGCATCAACTCGTGCGAACCATAATTATGTGAAAACATGGGATTGATAACAACATCGTATGAATATCCGATGTAGATTTTCTTTTCGTACACATAGCCCAACAGGATTGAAACGGCTTCCTGCGTCCGGTAGGAGAAACCTGCCCAGATCATGTTTTTGTACCACGCACGGCAGTTAATATCAAGCTGAAACGGTGCATGGAAAACCTTTTTCAGCACCAGCGAAGGTTCCAGAGCCCATTCCCGGTTAATGTAATACTTATAGCCGGCATTCAGGTAATAATGGGTTTTTATCCGGCTGTCCCCTGTCGGATCCGTACCTATATTGATTTTGTTGTTAAACAGGTAACTGGCCACAAGGCCGGCATAATAGGTAGAGGAATAGAAATAGAAACCCAACGTGGCATCCGGCAGATAGTAGTTTTCCTTCGTCCCGTTTATGACGTTGTCATCCGATTCATTCTCAAAATCGATATTCGAAAGATCAATTTTATATTGCAATAAACCAAGGTTAAGCCCTGCCGATATCTTCATGTCTTCGTTCAGGGTATAATTATACGCGTATGCTCCGTGCAGGCTCATAACGGATGTAGGACCGGTGACATCATAGGTAAGAGAAGCTCCCCAGCCCATGGGGTATTTGACTATGGGTCCGTACACCGAAAGGGAATTGGTGATCGGAGCATCCGTGAATCCGACCCATTGAAACCGGTTATTGGAGACCACCTGAAAATAATTGTGTGTCCCTGCCAGAGCGGGATTGATTAAGAACGGATTGGTCATAAAAAGCGTGGTAAGCGGCTTCTGCTGACCCAGTAGGAAAACTCCGGTGGTAGCAAGGAGTAGTATTCCTGCGATAAGTTGTTTTTTCATGTTACCTGATAATAGTTACGGTTCCGGTAAAGGGTTCTGTCTTTCCGTCATCGAGCGTGATAATATAGTAATAGGTTGCAACGGGCACCGGCTTACCTTTGTAGGTGCCGTCCCATTCGTTGGATCCTCCGTATCCTTTGGAGTAAAACAGACGCTGACCCCAGCGGTTGAATACCTGGACTTCAATTCTGTCGCCATATTCACCGGCATGCGGTATGGTCCACCTGTCGTTCACGCCATCGCCGTTGGGAGTAAATCCGGTATAGATGACGGTAATCTGTTCTGCAATCACGATGGATATGGAATCTGTTTCCTCGCATCCGTTTTCGGTGGTCCCGGTCACATAGTATTTCCGTGTTGCATCCGGAGTGCATTCGACAATGCGGGTCGTGTCACTGCTGAGACCAGTGGACGGATACCAGAGCCAGTGGTCGAAACCATCGGTTGCTTCGAGGGTAACTGCCTGCCCCGACAGCAGAAATACGGCGGTGTCATACTCCACCGAGCTGGTGATATCCATGCCAATCTGTGGGAAAACATCGAGTACCACGGTGTCTTTATCCCAGCAGGAATTGTTGGTTACGGTATAGATGAATTCGGTCCGTTCATAGAGGATTACCTCAGGATTCGGAAGGGTGGAATCACTTACCAGGTCAGCGGGCTCCCAACGCACCGCGTCATATCCCGGATCTCCTCCGTTGAGGGTATACGGTGCGCCGTAGCAAAGGGTATCATCAAGGCCGGCAGAGGCGGTGGCATCGTTCAGGGCCACCACATCAAATTGTGCGGAATCGCTGCACAGGTTTTCATCTTCAACGGTGACCGTGAACAAATCCTCGGAGATGTTCAGTAAATCCTTCGTGGTTGCGCCGTTCGACCAGGTATAGACGTAATCGGGATTTCCTCCTGTTACGGTAAGGATGACGGATCCGTCATTGGTATTGTTCGTGCAGGCGGGCCGGGTAATAACACCCGTGATGATGATTTCAGGGGGTTCGGAAATAATTACCGTACGGGAATACGTTCTGCCTTCGGCATCTTCAATGGTAAAACTGTAGGATCCGGCCGCTATCCTTATGAAGGGGAAGAGACCGTCGGTTGAGGTTATGGTATCCGTACCCAGGAAGTCGCCGGTCATCCGGTAAGGCGGCACACCATTCTGTACCGTGATAATGAATTCCCCGTCGCTCAAACCATAGCAGGAAACATCCTGCTGGGTGATCAGCACGTTGAGTTCATTCAGGATGATCCTTACAGTATCGGTGAAAATACAACCGTGGGCATCCTGAACGAAGACATCGTATAAGGCGGGAACAAGGTCACCGAAATACCCGGTATCCTGTGTATTAATGCCATTATCGATGGAGTAAACATAAGGAGGTGTTCCTCCGGAAGCTGTCAGTGTAATGGTTCCCGGGGTGCTTCCAATGGCCTGGGTAACGGCAACCGATACGGTCAGCTGCTCCGGCTGTTCGATCTCAAGGGTATCGATGGTCACAATGCATCCAAGGGAATCGCGGATATAAAGTGTCTTTGGACCGCCTGTAACTGAGCCGAACAGATTATCAGACTGATAATTTAAACCGTCGAGTGAGTATTCAATCTGATTCCATCCACCCGAGGCTGCGATGTAAATACTGCCTGTGGCATCGCCGTAACATCCGCTCACACCGGTAAGGCTGATACTGTCGATGGTTATGGGCGGGGGATCAATGAGGGTAACGGAAGTGGGGTATACGGCAATGCAGGCATTGCCATCACGGACCGCCGGAGTATAATTGCCGGGTGCCAGATCGCCGAAAGTCAGAGCCGGGGTGAAAACAACACCGCCGTCCACAGAACCTTCATAGGGCTGAGAACCACCGGAAACATGAAGGGTGATCGAGCCGCTTCCTCCATTGCAAAGGATGGGATCAACTGTTAAGGAATCGATCAGCAGGGGAGAAGGAGCATTCATCCTAACGGTATCGGTGACCAGTGTATCGCCGCAGGTGCCGGCATCGGTCACACGCACGACATAATTCCCCTGGCTGAGGTTTTCGAACAATCCGTCGTTGTTGATTTCCGTGCCCGGTGTAATCCGGTATGTATACGGGGTTTTCCCTCCCTGTGCAAGGACAAGGATACTTCCATCGGTATCTCCGCTGCAAAGCAGGCTGTCGACCGTGACACCCTGCAAAACAAATGCATCCGGTTCGGTGATGGAAAAGGTTGTATCGAGAGAACAATCATTGATGTCACTGATGTGAAGGGTATACGTGCCTGCTTTCAGACCGGTGAAAACT
Source organism: Bacteroidota bacterium (assembly GCA_017860375.1). Taxonomy (GTDB): domain Bacteria; phylum Bacteroidota; class Bacteroidia; order Bacteroidales; family UBA10428; genus UBA5072. The sequence continues at coordinate 14,700 of JAGDMB010000012.1, forward strand.
CCTGAATCAGCGACCGACGAAGGTATGTTCGGCAACAATATGTAGGTCAGGGGTCCGGTTCCGCCGCTGGCTTTTACCCTTATAATACCGTCAGCAGCTCCATGGCAGCTGAGCGTATCCGTAGCCGAGAATGAATCATAGGTTATCGGTGCGGGTGAAGTGACCTCAACGGTAGCCTGTGTGGTACAGCCCATCGCATCCGTAACGGTAACCGTGTAGGTTCCGTGGCCCAGCAACACGTCTTTGCTGTTCGGGACGGACGTAGGCCCGCTCCAGGCATAGGTATAAGGAGGTATGCCGCCGGTGACAGTCACAATAGCCCTGGCATCTTCGGAATTCCAGCACGATGTCATCAGGCGTATAGGCAGGATATACGAGGTTGCCCGCAGTTCACTGCTTATCGGATTGAGAATTTCTTCGGAAATGGCTCCTGAATTGTAGGAAATCACGGCGGTATCGCCATTGATATCCAGGTCAGTAAACACAAGGGTCGCGGAAGTCAGGTATCCGTCATGGGAATCGCCGTTTGCATTTTCGGCATCGTATATCCGAACCTGCCAGGCCCCGTTTGAGGGATCCATCCCATCGAGCAGACTCCAGTCGCCGGTTGCAGCATACGTACCCGTAATATTTCCGGGGGCAGTGCAATAATCGATAGTATCCGTATATGCCGGATCCGTTGTGAAGGAAACATTTACACTGGCAAGATAGGGTCCGACGCAATCAAGCTGGGGGGATTTTAACAACACTTCGGTGCCATCGGGCGCGACCAGGGAAAATCCGAGGTCATGCACCAGGAAATGGGTTGAAGTTTTCACCCCGACCTGTATGGACGTAGTGGCCGGATTTATCAGGAAGGGTGCCGGCGTGCCAACGGTGGCAACAATGAGGTTGACATCGAGCTTTACCGAATCGGAATTCACCGTTCCGCAACCTGAGGTAACGGCACAACGGTAATACCCCGTGTCCATGGCTTCAATATTTTGGATCGTCAATGCATCCGTGGTGGTACCTGAAATTTCCGTGTCGTCATTTAAGTTGATCCAGTTCCCTCCATAATACCATTGCCATTGATAGGATATACTGCCATAACCGGCCGTTGCCACATTGAATTCCACCGTACTTCCTGCGCATACCAGGGTGTCGTTGTCAATGATATCAGCGGCAGTGGCAGGATCCACGGTTAAAGTAGCTTTGTTGCTGATGATGGTGTCGCAAAGACCGTACACCACCACATCATACTGACCGGCGTCGGACGGGGACACCGAAGGTAACGTAACGGACGGGGATGTCTCTCCGGCAAGATTTGTTCCGTCTTTTCTCCACTGGTACGTGATATTGGTTCCGGTAGCCGTTACGGTAAAAGTAACATCCGAGCCTTCGCAAGCTTCATTGTCAGAAGGATGAAAGACGATGGCCGGATTTTCTGCGACGGTAAGGACGGCTCCATTACTGATTGCGCTCCCGCAGGTTCCTGTAATAACCACGTCATAGGAACCGGCACTGGATGGTGTTATTCCGGTGAGCGTAAGGGATGCATTTGTGGCTCCGCCGATAACAAGGCCGTTCTTTCTCCACTGGTATGTCAGTCCCGTGCCGTTGGCAACGACGGTAAAAACAACATTTGTACCCGCGCATTGTGTAACGCTGACAGGTTGTGTAGTGATGACCGGTGCTGTGTTCACGGTAAGTGTGACGGTATTGGAAGTCACGGTTCCGCAGGTTCCGGTAATGACCACGTCATAGTTTCCGGCATCACCGGTGTTAATATTGCTGATGGCATAGCTGACGCCGGTAGCACCCGGTATGGCAACGCCACCTTTTCTCCACTGGTAGGTGAGACCCGTACCTGCGGCGGCAACGGTAAATACAGCATTGGTGCCCTCGCATTGCGCAATGTTTACAGGCTGTGTCGTAATAACCGGTGCAGTATTCACGGTAAGGGTGACGGTATTGGAAGTCAGGGTTCCGCATGTGCCGGTGATGACCACGTCATAATTTCCGGCATGGGCAGTGGTAATGCCTGTGATCGTATAGATTGAGCCTGTAGCACCCGGTATGGCAATGCCGCCTTTTCTCCACTGGTAAGTAAGGCCTGTGCCGGTGGCCACGACAGTAAATGTGGCATTTGTACCTTCGCACTGCACGATATTGGCAGGTTGTGTAGTGATGACCGGTGCTGTGTTCACGGTGAGCGTTACGGTATTGGAAGTCACGGTTCCGCAGGTTCCGGTAATGACCACGTCATAGTTTCCGGCATCACCAGCCGTAATATTGTTCAGCGTATAGCCTGGACCTGTAGCGCCTGGTATTATGACTCCTCCTTTTCTCCACTGGTAGGTAAGTCCAGGTCCTGTTGCCACCACAGAAAAGGTGACATTTGTACCCGCGCACTGGGCCACACTCACCGGTTGTGTAGTGATGACCGGTGCCGTGTTCACGGTGAGCGTGACGGTATTGGAAGTCACGGTTCCGCATGTGCCGGTGATGACGACGTCATAATTTCCGGCATTGGCAACGGTAATGCCTGTGATCGTATAGCTGGTGCCGGTAGCACCCGGTATGGCGACGCCTCCTTTTCTCCACTGGTACGTAAGGCCTGTGCCGGTGGCCACAACGGTAAATGTGGCATTTGTGCCCGCGCACTG
>JAGDMB010000143.1 GCA_017860375.1 Bacteroidota bacterium
ACTCTTCTGCGTCAGGGAATTAATGACAATTCGCAACGCGTTATTGCAGTCCTATTCTGTAAAGGGCTGACCTTCCGGTTATGAAAAGCGTTTTCCCTTCTTTTCCACCAAAGACAAGAGTGGACGGCCGCTCCGGAACTGGAATGCTGCGGATCATTTTCCCGTCCGGGCTGTACATATACACATCTCCGTCTGCTATGTAAACGTTGCCCCCGGTGTCGGGAACCGAACTGAATTCTCCCTTTTCCGCGAAATACTGCAGGTGCGAAAGCGTTCCCTGCTTGTCCACATCGAGTTTTACAGTGCGTTTGTCGTATTCATCGGCAATATACAGGGGTTTTCCCGGGAATGCTTCGGCCAGTGCGCAGGAACGGGCCAGATCGTAACAAACCGGGATGATGGTCATTCCGTCCGGAGCCACCAGGCAATCGTCCGTTTGCGCCACGGAAATGCGGTTAAAATCATGAGAATCACGCCACCGGTTTGATGGATAGAGCGCTTTGTACACGTTGCTGACACTTCCCATCGGCACTTTGGCCAGTTCACGGATGGTCTCATCGGGATTCCCGGGGTCAACCGAATAAGCCCGCGTCCCGAAACCGGAATTTCCCCATCCGCTGAAGGATGTCCCGGCAGCGTCAGGGGGATTGGTATATTTTTCGGTTTCCCCGTTTATGATAAATCCCGGCTGTGGATTGTAACGGAATACTACCAGCAGGTTGTCCTCTGCATCACAAGCCAGGGACAAAGGTTCCCACGGGTAGTCAGCTACCAGGCTCAGCGAACCGGATTTGTCCGACCATCTGTAAATCCTTTTCATGCGCTGTTCGACAAAAAAAACATTCCCCTGTGAATCACTGCAGAGTCCCAGCGCAAATTCAAACCCGCGGGCCAGCATCTGTACATCCTTACAGGCAGATACCGCGGCGGTTTTTTTTGTATTGCCGCTGATATACAAACGGGCCAGCTCAGCCGGCCTTACTTCTATCGCGGTGTTTATATCATACAACGGATTATCGGTGGTATATTTCACCTGGCTGTAATTGTGGATGTTCAGCAATTCAACGTCGGTGCAGTCCCAGGTCCTTACCGAATAAGGGTAGGGGACTTTTACGCGGATCACACGGAACATATAAAGATTCGCAAATGTCATATTGCTGCAGCTCTCTATCTCAAGGGGCTGGCATTCGGAGCTCTCACGGCTTTCCTCTTCCAGCTGAAGCGCATACACCTTCCAGCCTGAAACGTTTTTAAAACGGACTTCATTGCGGACATGATGTTCCACCGACATGGCGTAAATACGACCTCTCGTTGCCGTGTTGGAGGCATAAAAACCTGAAACAGCAAAGGTACTGGCCGACCAGATATTCTTAAAGATCCCTCCTCCGTTATTCGTTACCCAAAGACTCCAGTACTGTGTATCCCATACCTGTTCAGAAACAGGAGGTGCAAAAGGTTTTTGCGGTTGCCGGTTTTCCTCCCATTTCCAGGGAACTTTCGGTCCGGGACGCATTGTTCCGTGACCGCCGATCAGTTTGACATCGTCAATCATCGACTTTTCACCTGCCATCCATTTGCAGGCAACAGCCCTGTAATTATTTTCTGCCGTATACAAGCCGATCCCGGTGAGGATGTTGGTCCCGCCACCCGGGGCTTCCAGTAAAGCTTTGGGGGCTCCAAAGCCTCCGAAAGCCTGTGCATTTTCAGCGATCGCAAAATGGGTAGCCAGCGGATGAAGGCCGATCAGAACGGTATTTTGTCTGAGTTTCAGTGTTTCCGATACCCTGTAGGATCCCTGTGGTACATAAATCACCGGATAGGTATCAATTGCATCCTGGATGGCTTTCGTGTCATCTGCCAGCCCATCGCCTTTTGCTCCCAGGGTTTTAAGATTTACCCAGGTATCCATTCCGGGGAGGCGGGGTATGTCCGATGATGTTTCCACCGGAAGTGCCTTAAGTACCTCCGTTTCGAAGGTTGTCCGGATAGCGGCCGGCAATTCCGGATCATCCATCTGCAGTCCGTGAATAAAACGTTTCACTCTGTAAACCTCAGCCGGAGCGGTGATTTTTGAAGCAAGATCCTGAAAAAAAACCAAAACCGGAACATTTTTGCAGGTAAGATTCCGGATATTCACCTGGAGATGGGCATTCGCTTCATTGCTCACGGTAAGGACAGGACCGGCAATATTTTCAAACCGGCAGTCGTCCATGATCAGTTTTTCCCAGTAGTTATGTTCCACAAGAATGACGGAGGGTACATTTTTCACCTTCATGCGGACGATGGTCAGGCCGGCTTCCTGCGTTTTTATGGCAGCCGTGCGTTGGCCTTCAAAATACGTGTCGAGCATCATAAACTGCCAGCCCGGCGAAGTTTTTGTCGTATAAATACCGTATTCGCCGCCGTAAAAATGCACGTCCTCGATCATATTGCCCACGTCAAAAATCCCTGCCTTCCCGTTACCGGTATAAATATTGCAGTGAGAAATAAAGCTGTGCTGGGCAAAATGTGTCCGCAAGGCTACTGCACAAGGATTTCCGTCTTCAATTTTCAGGTCAATGTTCGACAGGGCACTGTAAAAAGTGCCGGCACCGGCATCCCTGATTGGTTTGCCGGGTTCTGCCATTCCACCGGTGAACCAAAACATGTAGGAAGCTTTCCCTTTGTCTTCCGGGTCAGGAACCTGGAAGCCGGGCGCGTTTTTACACAAAAGAAATACCGGTCTCTTTTTGCCGTAACCAATCAGCCGGATGGCAGCAGGAATGGTTATGGTTTTTGATAGGGTGTAAGTCCCTTCCGGAATGAACAGGATTCCAAAATTGCGGTCGGCCTTCAGCTGGTTGATCGCCTGCTGAAGAATGTCTGATACATCGGTTTTCCCATCGTTGGTGATGGGATAGTTGCCGGTTGTGAAAAATACAGCTTCCGGATCTTCAGGTTTTAGGGTATAATACGATGATCCCGGCCTGACAGAGGCAAATGCGCTTGCATACGATACAGCCACCAGGGCAATAAAGGTCTGGATTAGTCTATTTTTCATAGCGAAAACAGAATTTATTTTCCTAAAGGTATGAAATTACACAAAAAAACCCGTCCCGAATAACCGGGACGGGTTTAAACCAACCCATTCCAAAACATTAAGAAATCACTTGCACTATAAAGTGCCGTTACACAATACGAATCTTACCGTTCTGTTGCTTCAGCAAGCCTGGAGATCTCAAGATCTTCCAAAGACCTCATCGTATAGAGGACAGTAACATCCTGTGCTTCAAGGTAATCCGGAACAGTATAGCCGTACCGAACCACAACCGGTTCAATGAAATACCCCTTGTTGGCCAGGAGTTCCCGGTCGGACTTTTCCGTTGAAGCCTTTACCACAACGGCATCGATCCAGTATCCGGCATTGGCAAATTCCGCCTTTTCATGGTTCAGGCTGACGGCAGGTTCGGGTTCGGTCTGACCGAAGGTAAAACTGGCGGTAAAAACCAGCATCAATGTTAAAGCTGTGTTCCGGAGGGTTTTAGATGTTTTCATTTGGATATGTTTTTTAGTTTTGGTTCAATGTGACGATAAGGTTATATCAATGACTGTGCCAAGGTTTGTAAAATATTGAATACGAGTATTATATAATGCATGTCAGTTGATTATCGATCCTGCGGAAAAGCCCGCAGACGGTCGATGCGTGTACGGATCCGTACACAACCGGAAATTTCAATAATTAATTTACGATATTCTCCCCCGGATATTTATTTTTATATATATCTTTAAAATTGAACTTTTTCAACCCGACCCGGGTTTTCGGATCATGAAAATAGCCAAGGAATACCACAAGGATATCTTTTGTCTGGAAGGAGATTGGGAAAAGGACCTGAGGCTTAAGAAAAGCATCAAATCGACACTCGATTATCTCCAGGATTGTTTTAATATCCGGAACATACACCGGAATTGCGCGGTACGGGAGCAATTTGTCAAATACCTGAAGGACAGTATGCTGAAAAAGTATTCACGGTACTCGATCCTTTACCTTGCTTTTCACGGTGATCCCAATTCGATCCTGTTCGGAAAGGACTCCATTACCCTGAACGAGATAGCCGAGATCTGCGAAAACAAATTGCACAACAAAATTGTGCATTTCGGCAGCTGCAATTCATTGGACCTGGAAAGGAGAAAACTGAAAAAATTCCTTCAGAGAACCGGTGCATTGTGTATATCTGGCTATACCCGCAAAATAGAATTCAATCCAAGTACCGTGCTGGATATTCTTTATTTTGAGATGTGCCAGGATAACAAAGATGTCCGGAGCATCGAGCGAAAACTGAAAAAGGAATACTCGGGATTGGTCCGAAGCACGGGTTTCAGGATATTGTATATCTGAAATCAGCGAATCACTTTCGTATTCCGGTGGGCAAATTGTACAAACTGAAAGGAGAATGACCGGATTAATCATGGAATGCCTTATGGAGAAAATGAAAAAGAATCTCCTGATTCTTACTATCCTCAGCATCGGTTTCGTTGTTTCTGCCCAATCCGATTCTCTGGCGAAATATATCTTCGTTCCTCATCCCCGAAGCGAGGACAGAGTAAATCAGACTGTATTATCGGGAATTGAAGCCATCAACTTTGCGATTTATGATATGATCCTGCTGGGCGGTGATCTGACCTATTATACCAGCATCGACCGAACTTCCATGGATTACTGCGACAGCCTTTTCGACCTTGGCAGTCCAAACACACTGTGGGCCATGGGTAATCATGATCTTACCAACAGGAACCTTGTTGAAGAATATACAGGGAGACCGAGCTTCTACAGTTACTCCCGCGACAATATCACGTTTCTGGTGCTCGATACGGAACTTGATGCCAAGGGCTTTACCAGCAGTCATATTTCGGGCGATCAGCTTGAAATGGTGCGGCAGGTATGCGATACCATTGCCCGTTCGGATTACCTGGTTCTGTTGCACGGCCGTTTGTTGTGGATGATCGGGAACGACGATTTAACGCAGAAGCTTGATTCAGTTGCCGAAAGCACAAAGCAACTGGATACCTCAAATTTCTATGCGGCAATGTATCCCCTTCTGCAGCTGGCCAAAAACAGGGGTGTGCCTGTCCTTTGCCTGGGGGGTGACAAATCAAAGATCAATATTGTGTATTCTCCGGAGGACAGCATTACCTTTATTGCCTCCACCATGGCCCCGGAATATACCGATACCGTAAATGACGTGGTTATTCTAAGCCAGGATATTCATACGGGACAGCTGAGCTGGGAATTTGTCCCGCTCAGTGTGGTTGAAAAAAATCCTCCGGTCCCTTCTGTCATTGAAGCGACACATTTACCGGACGAACAATTCATTCTGAGCGTTGATCCGGAACAGTCTGTCCTTGAGGCCGGTTTTTATTCTTACTTACCTGCACCGGGACTTCTTACGGTTTATTCCCTTTCGGGGCAATGCATTTATTCGGAATCCGCCCGTCCCGGAGAAACAAAAACCATAGCGATCCGCGAAAGAGGACTTTACCTGGTCAGGCTGAGCCGCTGCGGTTATACTATATGCCGGAAGATTGTTGTTCCGTAAAGTCAGGGAACCTTGTTTTATTGGATTATCTGATCCGGTTAATCCATTGTTAATCATTCATTACTTGTAAGACTAAAAAAAATCAATCCTTCCGATCAGGGTAAAAAATGATTCTTGTGTGATACTATCGAAAACAGTTTGAATACAAACTTAAAAACAATAGTATGAAAACAAGAAGTCTTTTTTCAGTCGCAGGTGCAGCAATGGTTGCCCTGCTTTTCACCGCATGTGAAATGGACAATCTGAAGCCGAAGGGCGAATACGGAATTCTCCCGGAACGGTTTAAGGTGGATATTCCAAACTCCCTGTCCAATACGAATTTCAAATCCACATCGTATAAAGGTACAGAGGCCGACACCGTCAACGGCAATATTATTTACGGACACCTCAATACCTTTATTGCCGTGGGTGAAGCCGCAGCCGATATCGTGGTGGCAGCAATCTGGGCAATCCATTTCTATGACATCGAGGATGTTATCTTCCTGAGTTATACCAGTGACGAGGATAAACGGGTAAAAAACCTGGAAGTGGTAAAGGATGTTGAATTCCGCAACCGCACATGGGAATACCGGCTGACCATCACCGATGCCGAATCGGAAAGCAATGCCGACGAAGGCATCGGCATGGAGATCTTCTGGAACAATGATCCCATAGAAGGCATAGCCCTTTTCAAGCCTTATAACCTGAACCGTGATGACAACGAGATGGGTCCGGATGCTATCGCCGCCATTGAATATTCAGAAGAGGGGACAGGGCCATATGAAACCTATATGATCGTAGAAATTGCCGGATTACCGTTAAATGAGGCAAAGCACGAGCCCTTTGCTATGGAAACCCTGAAGATGTTTGTCGGCAAAAATGGGGATGCAGTGGATGTCTATGGCAATTCCAGTCATCCCAATGCACAGTTCAATCCCAATGATGAGG
>JAGDMB010000013.1 GCA_017860375.1 Bacteroidota bacterium
GTTAGTTTTCATATATTAGTAGGTTTAGTTAATAATTAGTTTGTTTTTTTGTAGTTAGGGTTAAGGTTGGGTGAGGATCGTCAGATCCTCACTTTTTTTTAGTGGTACTCGGTTTTCAGGAGCCCACTGGCGAACTAAAAATTGTCAGCCGAACTTAGTGAAGCGATCTCATGAGCGAAGCGAATAATTAATCCCGATACACTTCAGTATCGGGATTGTTTTTATAGCCCGGTCACTGGCGATGGGAAAGAGTATGGGCATATACACAGCCTGAAGAGGAATCCATCCGGGCTCCCGTTACACTTGCCAGACAGTTTATTTCGTTCAATACCCCGAGGAAGGCAAAAATAAGGGCTTCCTTAAACTGAATCAGGAGATCCTCCGGAAGGACAAGGGTACATCGGGTGTTCTCCCTGATAAGGTCGAGCAGAAACCGGTTATAGGCCCCCCCTCCCGTTACCAGCACTTTTCTGGAAGAATCACCGGAAAGATTGGATGCAATTTGTCCTGCTGCATGGTGGTAAACCGTATGCAAAAGATCGGGGACAGGGTATGTTTCCGTGTCGAGATAGGGCAGGATATTCTTTTCCAGCCATTCCCTACCGATGGATTTCGGAGGGGGTGACTGGTAGAAAGGATTGGCATTAAGGGCCTCAAGGACCTCATGGATTATCTTTCCCGAACGGCCTGCCTTTCCGTCCCTGTCAAAAGGAAGCCCAAGCTTGCGGGAGAGAGGGTTTAACAGGCTGTTGACAGGACAGATATCATAGGCAATCCGCCGGTTGTTCTTCCGGAATGAAATATTGGCGAATCCACCCAGGTTGAGGCAAAAATCATAATTGCCAAACAGCATTTCATCTCCGGCTGGCACCAGTGGTGCTCCCTGGCCACCCAGCGCAACATCCAGCGACCGGAAATCACAAACCGTCGTGATCCCGCATTCTGCAGCCAGTGCAGCCCCGTCACCCATCTGAAAAGTAAGGCCCTGCGAAGGTGTATGAAAAATGGTATGACCGTGCGAAGCAACCAGATCAGGGCGGGTGGAATCCTTCAGGAAAACATGTACCTGTTCTCCCATATATCGGCCAAATTCTTTATGGAGCAGAAGAAAAGAATGGGCATCCAGGGTATGGGCCTGTTCAAGGCGGCGGAACCAGGGGTCGGGATAGGGAATAGTCGTGGCTTTTTCAACGGCATGGGTCCACTTTTTCCCGGAATGAGCAAAACGGCAAAGCGCCAGGTCCAGCCCGTCAAGGCTTGTTCCGGACATGATGCCCAGGGCATGATAGGTTTCCATTGACTTCCCGGTTAGGTTCTGATTATTTTAATAAAGGAAAACACCTTTAAATTTAGACAAATTGTTCCGGTTATCCACGATGACCAGCTCGAGAGTATGTTCCTGGTTTTGAGACAGCATAGATGCATCAAGCCGGTAAAACAGGAGATTGTTCTTGAGGTCGTATTCAAACAAGGCCCATTTGCCATCGATGAATCCGTTAAAGGAATTAATCCCGGATAATGCATCCTTTATCTGAAAGGAGAGGAACTGATCTTTCGCGAACCTGCCTTTGTTCACAAAGGAGACCGGTATTATTTCCGGGGGTACGGTATCCACTGCCACGGCATAAGTGCCAAACGAACCGACCCGTGCGGTTATAAATCCCTTGTCAAAATCACCCCCCGCACTGGATATTTTGTTATCCCTGCCAATCTGCACAAGAAGGGCTTTTGATCTCAATTCAGGGGGCAGATGATCCGGCCTGACAGAGATTATATAGGATGCCTTGAGGGGTGTCCCTTCATCATGAATCCGGTGCAGCGATGAATACAGGGTATCCGAAGCTTTCCCGGCTTTATAGGTGAATTCAATGCTAGTAAACAAGGCATTGGGTGGCACAACCACTTTCAGTTCTCCGGTTTCAAAAACATTCAGGCTGTCGAAGTAAAACGTAGCCATCCGGTTGGAATCCGGTGGTATTTCCCCTGTCCCTTCGCCCGGTTCACTGATGACACTGAAATGCACAAAAGACTGATTCCCTGCGGCATCTTCGACACGAATAGCCACCGGGTGGAGGAGGGAATCGGTGAAACGGCAAATTCCGCGGTTGACGACACCGGAATAGATGTCCAGTGTATTGTTGGGGTCAAGGAATAGCTTTTGTATTTTCCGTTCGCTGAGGATCTTCTCCGCATAGTCAATATGGCTGTTCACCTGCGATGTCTTTTCAAACGATATACGGTCCAGCCTGAACGAACTGACCGGTTTGCCGTCGACCTGAAAGGAAACCAGCAGGGGACTGCAGATGTTTTCCCTGCCGTCAAGATAGTCGTATGTTTCAATTCCAAATCCGATATTTCCCCAAACCCGCACCGGATCGGAAAGGATTATCCGGTCACCGTTGCTGCTTTTAAGGGGAATTATGATCTTCACGGCCGAATCGGCAACCCGGGATTGCGGATCAAGCGAATATATCCCCAGGCAGGTTATCCGGGGTTTGCGGCTGTCGGCGACAGGGAATCCAAGGGTTAACACATTCAGGGGAATGTCCCCGTTGCTGTCCCTCATTTCAAAATGCAGGTGCGGCCCGAAGGAATAACCTGTATTTCCCGTGAGGGCAATGAACTGGCCCTGCTTAACCGGAAACATTCCGGATGCAGGATAAAGGTCAATCACGTATTTCCGCCTCCTGTACTGCTGGTCTTTGACATATTTTTCTACTTCGGGCAGAAACGAACTCAGGTGTCCGTATACGCTTGTATATCCATCAGGATGAGTCACATAAAGCGCTTTTCCGTACCCTCTCAAGGTCACGGCAATCCGCGAAATGGTTCCTTCTCTCACCGCATAGACCTTCGTGCCGGGATCCGCCAGCATGTCCGTACCCGAGTGAAAATGGGCTTCCCGTATCTCACCGTAATTGCTGGTCAGCCTGAGCGGGGTATCCAGTGGCGGTGAAAAAGGCCTGGCCGGCGAAGCCGGCTGGCTGAAAGAAGGAAGACAGGCAACCATCAGGGTGAAAAAGATGCCGCATACGCAGTGAGGATGACCTTTAATCATGGCGGATTTCAGAGGTTGTTTTTGCACAGGGGTAAAACTATAAACTTCCGGGTTTTTTATAGCAATTTGAACCAACAAATTATTAAATTTGTTTTAATTATTGAAAATACACATTATCTTTGTAAGCGATGGACAGCAGTAAGGAAGATCTGGTAATAAACCTTAAAACGAGGATTCAAAAAATAATTGATTTATACGAAAACCAAAAAAAAATAAATATAGAATTAGAGAATAATAACCAGGAATTAAAAGAAAAGCTGATTCTGTTAGAAAATAAAGTAAGTGACGTAGAAGAAAAGTACGAAAATCTGAAGCTTGCAAGGGCCATTGTCTCTCCGGATGAAGAGGGAACCCATGAAGCCAGGATTAAAGTAAACAGAATTGTGCGGGAAATTGATAAATGTATTGCTCTTTTAAACCGATAGTATTTTTTTAAACTAATGGATGAGAAGTTATCAATTAAGGTAAATATTGCTGACCGGTATTATCCATTAAAAATAGAAAGAAAAGACGAGGAAAAGATCCGAAAAGCAGCACGGCTGATAAATGAAAAAGTCCTTCAGTATAAACAGCGTTATCTTGACAAGGATACGCAGGATTTTCTGGCCATGGCTGCACTTCAGTTTGTATCCAAAGTTCTTGAACTTGAAGAGCGGTTTGATACAGGTCCGATCGAACAGCAGGTGAAGGAACTTAGTAAGGAACTTGAAGAGTATATCCGAGGAGAGTAATATACGTTCTTTAACATATACAAAAGCATAGCCCGCATAATTTCTTCTTGATGCTGTGAAACTCAACACTATTTAAATTGGAGTTTCGCTCGGTTCAATTCGAACAGGCCATAATCCCGGCAATGCCGGGAATTCCGATTCATCGGGACAATGGAAGCTCAACCTGGACTGGCAACTCCACCCGTGTCACAATGGGGTTTTTTCAACATTTGGAGAAATTTTTGCGGGTTTTTTTTTAATACAAATACACGATATGAAAACAATTATATTGGCTGCAATATTCAATCTGCCTGTGGTGCTGGCAGTTGTTATAGCATTTCTGGCAGGAGGGACTTTGGCCTATTTCTTTTGGAATCTTGCACTGGCAAAGAAAAAGGAAAAAATAATCCGGGAGGCTGAAACCGAATCAGAAGTACTGAAAAAGGACAAAATCCTGCAGGCAAAAGAAAAATTTCTGCAGTTAAAAACGGAACATGAAAAGTATATCAACGAGAAGAACAGCAAGATAAACTTTACGGAGTCCAAGCTGAGGCAGAAAGAAACCATGCTGTCGCAGAAGTGGGAAGAAACGCACCGGGCAAAAAGTGAAGTGGATGTCATCCGTGAGAATCTGAATTCACAACTGCTTCTTGTGGAGAAGAAAAAGGAAGAGATTGAACGGCTGCACAAACAGGAAATTGAGCAACTTGAAGCCATCTCGGGATTGTCTGCCGAGGAAGCAAAGAATCAGCTTGTGGAATCGCTCAGGGAGGAAGCCAAAAGTCAGGCCATATCCTTTGTGAACGAGATCATGGATGAAGCCAAAATGACCGCAAACCGTGAGGCAAAAAAGATAGTCGTTGAAACTATCCAGCGTGTGGCCTCGGAAACAGCCATTGAAAATTCGGTGACGGTTTTCAATATTGAAAGCGATGAAATAAAGGGACGGATTATCGGACGCGAGGGAAGAAATATCCGTGCCCTTGAAGCAGCAACCGGCGTGGAGATTGTGGTGGACGATACACCCGAAGCCATTATTCTGTCGGCATTTGATCCGGTGCGGCGCGAGATTGCGCGCCTTGCCCTGCATCAGCTGGTCACCGATGGCCGCATTCACCCCGCGCGTATCGAAGAAGTGGTGGATAAGGTGAAAAAACAGGTAGAGGAGGAAATTGTGGAATTGGGAAAAAGAACCACCATTGACCTGGGTATTCACGGAATGCATCCTGAACTGGTGCGGCTTGTGGGTAAGATGAAATACCGTTCTTCATACGGACAGAATCTTTTGCAGCATTCACGTGAAGTGGCCAACCTGAGTGCCATAATGGCATCGGAACTGGGATTGAATCCGAAAATTGCCAAACGTGCCGGTTTGTTGCACGATATCGGGAAAGTACCGGATGATGAACCCGAAATTCCGCATGCGGTTTTCGGCATGAAACTGGCAGAAAAGTACAAGGAAAAGCCGGAAATATCCAATGCAATTGGCTCTCATCATGATGAGGTGGAGATGACCAGCCTTTTTGCTCCTATCGTGCAGGTGTGCGATGCCATTTCAGGTGCAAGGCCCGGCGCCCGCCGAGAGGTAGTGGAATCCTATATTAAAAGGCTTAAGGACCTTGAAGCCCTTGCCCTTTCTTATCCGGGTGTTATGAAAACCTATGCCATACAGGCCGGCAGAGAACTCAGGGTCATCGTGGGGAGCGACAAGGTTACCGATAAGGAAGCCGATAGCCTGGCATTTGAAATTGCCAAGAAAATACAGGATGAGATGACCTATCCGGGTCAGGTGAAAATTACCGTGATCCGTGAAACGAGGGCTGTTAGCTACGCGAAGTAGCGGTAAACGGTAAGAGGTAAGAGGTAAGAGGTAAGAGGCCATTTGCCGCTTGAAATCATTCACTGACGACGGCAAGCAATTCCTTCAATCCGGAGATCTTCTCAGGAGCACCCAGTTTTTCGTATGAAAGAATGAGGTTATTGATGAGCCGGATGATGATATCGCGGTTTGAGCAGGGGATATAAAAGGTTTTCTGAGGCTTTAATTGCTGCTGGGTAATGAAATAATCAATTTCCCTTCGGCCCAGAACGGCCCCTTTGTTATAAGGATTGATATAAAAAAGAATATCTTCTTCTTCGTTTTCGGAATCCTGCTGCCGGTACTCATTTTTGTAGGCAAGAATGAAATTTTTAGGAAGATTAACCCCATATACCGGTAATCCCAGTTTATAGGCAACGGAAAGGTAAATGATGGCCAGGGATATCGGATTCCCTTTGCGGGTTTCAATTACCTTATTGAGATAACAATTTTGCGGCGCATAAAAATCAGCAGAATTCCGGCTATAGCGGTGCAAATCAAAGATGATGTAATTCAGAATCCTTATTTTTTCGAGTGCGGTAAGATTATTGTTGATTTCCAGCCAGATATCTTTTCGGATGGCCTCAATTTCCTGGTTGATTTTTTCAAAGCTGATGTCGGGGTATTGAAACTGCGCCAGGAAGTAAGCGCCTTCAAGGATGTATTCCGCACCGGTATTTATCCAGCGGACAAGGTTCTCACGCGATGCAGTGAATTGAATTTTCTGAATAATGGCTTCCAGCCTTTCCTGGAGCTTCTCATCCAGGGTGCTTTCCCAGGCTCTTTCAAGTTCCGGCAATGCCTCCGGACCCCTCTTCAATAAGGTGTCCGAAATCATATTCACGACTTCTTTGTCGGAGTCGTCAAGCAAGGCAATAATTGCTTTCAGTTCTTTCGGATCCATGCCAAAGGTTGAAATGAAAATTGATCTCTCTGTGGTAAAGGTACTAAATCCATAATGAAACCGGATGCCCGCGATCTATTTTGTTGTCTTCAGCCTGCCCCGTGTCGGAATACCGATCTTCGGCGACCGAAACGGACGGTGACCTGAATGAACAAAAATAATGCTATTTTCAGCGCGGATTCTAAGAAATTTATTAACAAGTTTTTCATAAAACCATCCGAATCCTCTGCCGGAAACAAGTAAAGTTTTATCTTTGTGGAAAATAATGCAAAATGATCCAGCGGATACAGTCGGTTTATCTCTTTCTGGTGACGGTTCTGATGTCATGGATGGTATTTCTTCCCCTGGCATCACTTGCCCTGCGTGATGGTCAAACGGTAGTTTTATACAGTTACGGGGTAAACAAGTACATTACCCATGAAAATGCGGAAATGATAATCCGCACACTGCCTGTTCTTTTGTTGATATGCATAACCGGAGTCATCAGTTTTGTGAATATTTTTCAGTTCAGGCGCAGGGTCATCCAGATGCGGATCTGTCTGGTGAATATATTGCTTTTGGCGATTCTTCTTTTGCTGATTTTGCTTTATTATCATATAGCAAAAAGGGATCTTCCGGTAGAAGCCCATGCTTTTAAATTGCCTGGAATTTTCCCGGTTGTAGGGATAGTGTTAACCTTTCTGGCGTATCGAAACATCCATGAAGATGAAATCCTGGTGCAATCGTATGAACATCTGCGCTGATCTTCAGATCACTTCCATGTTATCCTGATCGGTTATCTTTTCACAATACAGACATTTAAGCGTTACCTCCTTTTTGGAAACCACCTTGAAGCGGGTTACAATCTTTTCACTGTTGGTAATGCATTTTGGATTCATGCATTTAACGATCCCGACAATATCATCGGGGATCTCAACGACCCTTTTTTCCACGACATCGTAATTCTTAATGATGTTAAGCTTTGCCTGGGGAGCAACCAGGGCAATCTTATTGATATCCTTATCCGGGAAGAAAATATCCGATAATTTGACAATGGCTTTTTTACCCAGTTTTTTGCTGTCAAGGTTGGTCCCCAGTGTCATCTGGTTATCGAGTTTTTCGAGCCTGAGTATGGCAATGACTTTAAAAAAGGCTTTCGGGGGTATGTGATCAATGACGGTACCGTTTTCAATGGCGCTTACTTCAAGTATTTTATCTTTCATGGTGCATGATTTTTAAACTATTTCATGGATTAGCATAAACCAAGAATGGAACTGATAATGGCCTGCCGGATATACACTCCGTTTAATACTTGCGTGAAATAATAGGCTTTTGGATTCACATCCACATCCTGGTCAATTTCATTTACACGGGGCAGGGGATGCAATATCTTCAGATTCTCCTTGGTGTGGGTCAGCATCTTATTCTTCAGCACATAGGCGTTTTTTGTCCTTTCATATTCAATGGGATCGGAGAACCGCTCCTTCTGTACCCGGGTCATGTAAATGATGTCCGCTTCGGTGATGATATCGGTGTAATCTTTGTGTTCATGGTATTTGAGACCTAAGGTACGCAACAGTATTTTATATTCTTCCGGCATTTTCAGTTCTTCGGGAGAGATGAAATGAAACGTGGTATTGAATTGCGACATGGCCATCAGCAAAGAATGTACCGTGCGACCGTATTTCAGGTCCCCCACCATAAAAAGGGTAAGATCATCCAGTTTTCCCTGTGTTTTCTTGATCGAGTAAAGATCCAGCAGCGTCTGTGTTGGATGCTGATTGGCTCCGTCACCGGCGTTGATGACCGGGACGGTTGCAATCTCGCTGGCGAAACGGGCACTTCCTTCAAGGGGATGACGCATCACGATCAGGTCGCAATAATTGCTGACCACATTGATGGTATCGTATAACGTTTCCCCTTTTGTCACGCTCGATGAACTTGAATCACTGAATCCTATAATGCGCCCGCCCATCCTGTTAACCGCGCTTTCAAAACTGAGCCGTGTCCTTGTGGAGGGCTCGAAGAACAGGGTGGCAATTACTTTGCCGGTAAGCAGTTCCGATACCGGTTTCCGTTCGTATGATTCAGCCAGATCAAGGATTTTCAAATAATCACTTTTGCTGAAATCAGTGATGGATACAAGGCTTTTGTTTTTCATTCGTTTATGTTTTTGCAGATTTTTTGATGCCCGATGGTTCGTCGTCTGAATTCAATTTGCGCAACCGTTTGGCCGGATTTTCATGAATCCGCTCACAGGTGATTCCCGCCAGCAGGTTCAGCTTTGCGCTGAACCGTTCAAATACAGACAGGGGAACAGACAGGGTCAGGGTGCAGGCAGTATCGCACACCGGATGGCTGTGTTCAATCCCCTCCTCTTTAATGATTTTCATGAGCCTGTTTAAGGAAGAATAAGGAAACGTGAGGCAGCAGGTCACCTTAACCGATTTTTCAACCAGGGTGGATGCCGAAATCATGCTGGCCGCAGCGGAACGGTATGCATTGACCAGTCCGCTGGTCCCCAGCAAGGTGCCCCCGAAATAGCGGACGACCACGATCAGGATATTCGTAAGTTCATGCGCGATGATCTGACCGTATATCGGTTTGCCTGCAGTGCCCGGGGGCTCTCCGTCATCATTCACACGGTACCGGAACGGTTCGGTTCCGATCCGGTAGGCATAACAGTGATGACGTGCATCATGGTATTTTTTGTGGAGCGAAGCGAGGATGGATTTAATTTCTGTTTCATCTGTTATAGGAAAACCAAACGCCAGGAATCTGCTTCCTTTTTCCTTGTAAAGTCCTTCTGCCCTTTCTGCTATTGTTTTGTAGCTATTTTCCACTGGGTTAACAGATCGTTGTAGGATAAAAAAAAAGGTTCATTGCTGAACCTGATTTTTAAAATTTTAATTTCTTTTCAATTTCATCAATCTGATTTTTAAACTGCTTGTCCGTTTCAATCAGGTTATTTACGGTCTTGCAGGCATGCAGTACCGTGGCATGATCCTTTCCCCCGATCTGCAGCCCGATAGTAGCAAGGGATGATTTGGTGAGATTCTTGGAAAAGAACATGGCAACCTGCCTTGCCTGTACGATCTCTCTTTTGCGTGTCTTCGACTGCAGGGAGTCAACCGGAACATCAAAATAATTGCATACTACTTTCTGGATATAATCGATGGATACCTCCCGCTTGGTATTTTTAATCAGTTTATCAATCATTTCCTTGGCGAGGTTGAGCGTAATCTCCTTTTTATTCAGGGTGCTCTGTGCCAGGAGGGAGATAAGTGCCCCTTCGAGTTCACGCACATTGTCGGTAATATGCGTAGCGATGTATTCAATCACTTCAGGAGGCAAAAGGATTCCGTCTTTATAAATTTTTTGTTCGAGAATGGCTACGCGGGTTTCAAAATCAGGTACCTGAAGATCGGCTGAAAGGCCCCATTTAAAGCGGCTCAGCAACCGTTGTTCAAGTCCCTGTAATTCCACGGGAGCTTTATCCGATGTCAGAATGAGTTGTTTGCCCGATTGATGCAGGTGATTAAAAATATGAAAAAAGATGTCCTGCGTTTTTTCCTTCCCTGCAAATTCATGAACATCATCAATCACAAGTACATCGATCATCTGATAGAAATGCAGAAAGTCATTCTTGGTATTGTTGCGGATGGCTTCGACAAACTGGGTTTGAAAGCGGTTAGCCGGGACGTACAGAACGGTTTTATCGGGGAACTTGTCCTTTATCTCAATTCCGATGGCCTGTGCAAGATGTGTTTTTCCAAGCCCCGATTCGCCGTATATCAGCAATGGATTGAATGCAGTGCCTCCGGGATTGTTGGCTACGGCAAACCCGGCAGAACGGGCCAGCCGGTTGCATTCGCCCTCTACAAAATTATCAAAGGAATACTCCGGATTCAAACGCGGATCGATGTTCATTTTTTTGATGCCCGGAATGATGAAAGGATTTTTTATGGTATTCTCGTCCACGTTTAACGGAAGGGTAACCGGGTTGTTCCGGATCTCCACCTGGTTCTTGGCGGGAAGTTTTACCGTATAGGGCCGGGCATTGGAAAATCCGGGATTTTCCATGACAATACTGTATTCAAGTTTGGCGTCATACCCCAGCTCTTTGCGCAGAGTTTTGCTGATGATATCAATATATTTTTCTTCGAGGTATTCGTAAAAAAAAGGACTCGGTACCTGGATGGTCAGTATTTTATTTTCAAGTCGCAAGGGTACGATCGGCTCAAACCAGGTCCTGAAGCTTATGGAAGGGACATTGTCTTTTATGACTTTCAGGCAATTGTTCCATAATTCTTTGTGCATAAAACTACTTCTTTAGCAATAGGTGAATATATTTTTTGTCACGCGAAATTTTTCTTTAAGCAAGATTGTGAAAAAAAACAAGAAAAAAAAATCATTTTTCTCTTGATTTTTATAAAAAACACATATCAATTTTTAACTCAGCAGGTTGAAATTTAAAAAAAAAAATATTTTTATAATAATCAATAAATCAGAGTGATACATAAATTCTTATAATAAAAAATTGTTGGTTAGTTGTTTACTTTGTTTCACTTCAATTAAAAATTAATGAAGCATCCTTCATTGAAAAAAGAATGAATCCAAACTGCGAAAAAAAACAATTTTTTTGTTGGTCAATACGGGAAAATTTTAATGCTTTTTCTGCACGCCCGAACCGGTTATGGGTATTTATTTTTTCTGTGCATTGGCAAACCTCATCCGGTCGTTGGTTTCAAAAGGTAGCGCTGCATCGTAAAAAATGCATCGATCAATGCCTTGTGGAATGATAAACTGCAGGATGTACGAAAAAAATGAATTAATGAAGCAGTTTTATTTTTATCAGCGTTTTTATCAGATCAATCTCTTTTTCCCCGTTCACCTCGATCTGAAATGACCTGTCCTCCTGATAAGGTTTGGCGTGAAGAATAAGCTGCAGTATTTCGTCGGGAATGTCAGCCTCCCTGGCTGCATTGACCGCCTTTTCCCCGTAAACAAACAGCACGGTAAAGAACCGTTTGTTTGGAAAGAGGTAAAAGATGGTGCGATCTTTATGTCCGAAAAGCAATGTCCATCCGGATGTCTTTCCGTAATTCTTCCATGTTTCCGTAACGGGCGTTACATGATCGTGGAAGAATTGTACCAGATCGATCCACTGGCTGTAACATTTGCCCAATGCATCCATAATCTCGGGTTTTGACGGAGGATGCGCTTTGTCGTTGAAAAGACTGAGGGACATGATGAGTATTTATGACAGAACCAAGAATCAAGAACCAAGAACCAGGAGCCGTTTCCCTTTTTTCCTTCATCAAAGGTAAACCAAATATTGTCATCAAAGTGCATGCATTGATAAAAATAAAAATTCCTTTTGCCCTGTCTGCCGTATATACAGGCATGAGCATAAACAAAAAAGATTTTATTGAAAACCTTGATTTGGTTTTGGAGATCTTCAGACGTTTCAAGGAAAAGATGGCGGACGGAAAAACAACCGTTGATCAGGCATTCGTGAAGAATTTTGACGATATCATCCGAAATTACCAGATTATCCGTGAGGAAATACCCGAAGACCTGGTTTCCAAATTTGGCATGCCAATCCAGTTGATGGCCATTCAGCTTGTTGAACAATTAAGGAAGGAACTGGATGGTGAAGCGAAGGATTCCCATGACACGGAAAAGGAAACCCGGATCGATGATATGCTTCGCAATGCGAATTTGTCAGACGCTGAAATTGATGATTTGCTTGATAAACGGCTTGCCATTCAAAAGCGATATTCTCTCTCCTGATCCCTCTGCCTCCCCGGGAATCTATTTTTATACATCCACACGGGAGTGCTGAAACACCTTTTTATTCACGAAGTTTATGTTTTCAATGGTATAAAAAGCATTGGGATTGTATTCATTGATCATGGCGATGATCTCATTCAGTTTTTTCCGGTTGATCACAATGTACAATATGCCCACTTCCCCCTGCATTCCCATGGCATCAACGGACGTAACGCCGTAACCGGCCTTCCGAAGGGCATTTGTCAATCCATGCGCGTCCTTTTTTGTGATGACCCTTACCATTTCATACCCGATGGCCAGTTTTTCATCCAGCAGCATACCAATGAAATTGCCGGTGGCAAAACCTCCCGCATAGGCAACATAGCATAGCCAGTTGTCAAGATTTTGCATGATCCGCGTAATGACCACAATCCATATCAGAATTTCAAAAAATCCAATCACAGGAGCAACGAATTTGTACCCTTTGGAAATAAAAATTATTCTCAACGTATCAAGGGAAACATCACAAATCCTCGCCAGGAAAATAAACAAGGGCAGGATCAGGAGGTCAAAAACAGGGGAATCCGCAAGGTGCATCATCGATAAAATGGCATTTCTTAACCGCTTTTAAAGGTAAGGCAAATAAATGAAAGAATAAAACCAGGACCTGCGATGAGACCATCATAGGCATAAATACCTATTCATTTTTAGTATAACATCCGATACCTGCAGAATGAGCCATTCGGTACATTTGGATTTCAATTCAAATCTTATGATGCCGGATTATTATCAGATGCTGAAAGAGGATGTGCGGTTTGAAGAAGGTATTTCAGCCTGCATCAACTGTGGAACCTGCACGGCTATTTGTCCGGCTGCTGAATTTTATAATTACGACCCCCGTCTTATTGCGGAAACGGTTCAGACAGGTGACAATCAGAAAATATACGAATTGCTGACCGGCGATACCATTTGGTACTGCGGGGAGTGCATGTCGTGCAAAACAAGGTGTCCCCGGGATAATACCCCGGGCCTTATCATTATGGCACTTCGCCACCTGGCCATGAAAACCGGATTGTTCACCGCATCGGAAAAGGGACGGCAGCAGCTTGTCATTAAAAGGTCGATCGGGGAATGGATATTGAAATATGGCTATTGTGTGTACCGCGAAGAACTTACCATGGACGATCACCCCGAGCAGGGGCCCACATGGGAATGGCAGAACAATCATCTGACGGATTTGCTGCTGCGGCTTGGTATTGAATATAAGGTGGATGGACCGGGGGTTTTGCGAAAGATACCGGAAGAGGCCCTGGAGGAAGTGCGGTCCATATTCAGGGTGACCGGAGGAATGGATTTTCTCGAAAACATTGAGAAATGCTCCGCCGAAAAGGCAAAAGAAATGGGACTGGAATTTGATAAACGGCTCAATTGTGAATATATGCATGACGTCTACCAGTCAAACGGAAGTCATCATACAAAAAGGAAATAGCCATGAACATCGAAGGTAAAAAGAGACTCTGGCAGGAATATCAGAAAGAAATCGCAGGCGATCATTATTTTTTTGTGCGCAGCTGTATACGGCAGAGTTTTTTCCCGGGAGCTGAAATGATGTTTCTGAAAATAATGCGTGAAGACCTTGGAAAAGATGTAGTTGAAAATCCGGGCCATACTACCTGTACGGGGATTGGTTATCATTCCGATATCGTGCCCCTGGAAACCACGATGACGGTCGTGGCCAGACAATTTGCCCTGATGACGGAAGCGGGCTATAAAAACTATGCGGTTTCCTGCATTACCTCCTTTGGATTGTACAGCGAGATCCTGGAAACCTGGAAACATCACCCTGAAATTGAAACCAGAATAAGGGAGAACCTGAAAAGAGCAACGGGAAGGGAATTCCGGATACCCGAGAATATTGCCCATGCCAGTGATATCCTGTACAAATACCGGTCTGAAATTGCGGAGAAGGCAAAATATAAACTGGTGGATAAAACAACGGGTCAACCCCTCAGGATAGTGGAACATATCGGTTGTCATTATGCCAAGATGTTTCCGCACAAAGGGGTGGGCGGGGCAGAATATCCCCACGTGCTTGTGGGCCTTGCCGAAGCCCTCGGAGGGGAGATTATCGATTATCCGGAACGCAGGCATTGCTGTGGCTTTGGTTTCAGGCATTATATTGTCAAGGTCAACCGCGGCTACTCACTTTCCTGTGCAAAAGTCAAGTTCGATTCGATGGAGCCTTATAAACCTGACCTCATCCTTACCAATTGCCCGGGTTGTCCCTACTTTATGGACCGGTGGCAATATGCTATCGGTGAAATGGAAGGAAAAACCTACGGTGAAAACGGCTATGGCATTCCCGTATTTACCTACGAGGAACTTGCAGCCCTTTGTCTGGGCTATGATCCATGGGAGATAGGCCTGCAGACACACCAGGTGACGCCTGAACCTGTACTGAGAAAAATGGGGGTTTCCTTTGAAATAGACAAGAAATACCTTGGACCGAACGGCAAGGAAATCGGAAGGCCCGAAAAGCCCAAGGTTTTAGTGGTTGAATGAAACAGCATTGAACGGTTTTCAAAAGATGAAGTAAGATCATGAAAAGTATAGCCATAATAGGGGGAGGGGTAGCCGGACTGGAAGCTGCGACCAATCTTTCAAGAATGGGTTTTTCGGTAACCGTCATTGAAGAAAAGGACCAGCCGGGAGGCAAACTGAATCAGTGGCATGCGCTTTTCCCCAACCGGAGGCCTGCGGCTGAAGTGCTTGCCAGTCTCAAGAACCATGCAAAGCTGGGCATCAATATGATGCTGAATACCCGTGTGGAGAACATTGAAAAAAACGATGACGGTTTTGCCCTGGCGTTGAACCATAACCGTATGATTACGGCCCATGCGGTATTGCTGGCAACCGGATTCGAACTTTTCGATGCAAGCAAAAAAGAAGAATACGGATATGGGATCTATGACAACGTAATAACCTCCGTTGATCTGGAACAGGCATTTGAAAAAGGAATAATTAAAACGGCAGAAGGGAAGATTCCAAAAAAGATCGGCTTCATTCATTGTGTCGGGTCGCGTGATGAAAAGGCAGGCAATCCCCATTGCTCGAAAGTTTGCTGTATTACCGGCGTCAAGCAGGCCATCGAACTGAAAGAAAGGATACCCGACAGCGAAATTTTTATGTTCTATATGGACCTGCGGATGTTCGGACGCCATTTTGAAGAATTGTATAAGGAAGCCCAGGTGAAACACCATATCCAGTTTATCCGGGGCAGGTTATCCGAAGCTTTTGAAAACCAGGACAACACAGTGATGATTAAAATAGAGGATACCCTGCTGGCGAAACCTTTGAAAATGAACCTTGACCTGCTCGTTTTGCTGGTGGGTATGCAGCCATCGCGCGGAATCGATAAAATACTGCATGACCTTGAAGTGGAAAAAGATGCGGATGGCTTTCTGAAACAGGCCGACAGTCAGCTGACTCCGAGCAAAACCAATGTCCCGGGTGTATTTGCCGTGGGTACCGTAACCGGACCTAAAACCATCGGGGAAACCATTAGCGATGCCCGTGCCGTGACCCTGGAAATTGCGAATTATCTTCACAATAAGGTGGCCTCCAAAATATTGAAGAACGAAAGTTATTTCATATGATCGAATTCGGATATTCCCTGCAGGCGAACCGGCAGATCGACATGGATCTGAACAACCTGCGCATGTTGAAATACATAAGGAATAATGAGCCTTCCATTGACTGGTGCATGAGTTGCGGAACATGCGCTTCGGGATGCACGGCAGCTGCCAATTGTGATCTCAGCCTGCGCCGTATGATATTGATGGTACGGAGGGGAGAGGAAGCGGAAATACATGACCTGGTGTTCCGGTGCAGGTTCTGCGGGAAATGCCTCAATGCCTGCCCAAGGGGTGTAAATACCCGGAATGTGATTTACTGGATGCAACAAGCGGTTATAAATATCAATGCCTTATGAAATTTGATTATTTTGTACTGCCCTTTTTGCTGGGCATGGCATTTTTGCTGATCTACCTGGCCTTTACCTATACCCTTTGGTATTTCAGGCTTGGAAAAGTTGACAAGAAAGCGATCCGGAAAGGATTTTTCAGCATTAAGCTTTTTGCTGCCCTTAAGGAAATAGTGTCCGAAAGCCTGTTGCACAGGAAAATCTTCCGGAAAAACCTGCTCCTGGGTTTTATGCACATGAGCCTGGCTTTCGGCTGGTTCCTGCTCATCGTCATGGGCAATCTTGAAAGCCGCATCTATGAACCCACGGCAATGAATCCTCCTTATGTTCCCATATTCTTTAAATTTTTCAATACCACCGTCCATTCCTTCCCCTTGCATCGGTTCTTTTCCGTTTTAATGGACGTGCTTTTGCTGACGGTACTTACCGGAGTTCTCCTTGCCCTGGGGAAACGCATTGTATCAAAGGCATACGGAATGAAGCGCACCACGCGTCTTTCTCCGGGCGACCGGATGGCCATGTATTCGCTATGGTTTATCTTTCCCCTGCGTCTCTTAGCCGAAAGCTTTACCCATGCCGTATACGGGGGTGGTGAATTCCTCACCGGCACCGTGGGCAATTTTCTGGGTTCCTTCCTCCCGGCTTCTTCCCTGTTTCATCCTGCCTGGTGGGCCTATTCCGTTTCCCTGGGTGTTTTCTTCGTAGCGCTGCCCTTTTCACGGTATATGCACATCCCCACCGAGGTGGTCCTTATCTTTTCAAGACATTTCGGCCTGGAGGAAAAAAGGAAACATACTCCCATCACCGATGTGGAAGTTCGCTCCTGTTCGCGCTGCGGATTATGCATTGACACCTGCCAGCTGGCCTTTGCCGGAGGTATTAAAAATGTTCAGTCAGCCTATCAGTTGAGGGCTATACGGTTTCATCAGATTCAGCCCTCCGAACACCTCAACTGCATGATGTGCGGAAGGTGCGAAACGGCTTGCCCGGTGGGGATCAATATCAAGGACGTACGGCTTATTTCCCGGAATGAGCTTAACGGACACCCGATCAATAAAGAGGAATTTGCGAAAATCCACCTGAATCCGGTACAGGCGGAGGTGATCTATTTCGGCGGATGCATGACACACCAGACCCCTGCCATAAAGAAATCCATGACAAACATATTGAAGACTGCCGGCATTTCCAGCTGGTTTATGGATGAATCAGGCGGTGTATGCTGCGGAC
>JAGDMB010000014.1 GCA_017860375.1 Bacteroidota bacterium
GTACTTCTTTTCTGTGGCTTTGATAGCCGGTGCCCAGCATAAATAATCCAGCCAGCATGACGAGCCGGACATTAAAAAGGACAGCCTTTTTGGCCCAATAAACTATTCTTTTTTCAGTTGAGGAATTACTGGAACAAGTGGTGAATGTTGTTGCTTTCTTTGCTGGTTCACTAATTCCTGCAATTAACTTCTTTGTAAATATACGATTACCGGCCTGCAGGTGAAGATTAAATATACCAGCTTGAAACCCGCACTGACAAAACATTAAATAGAAAGGATTGAATTTAATCCTGTTCATTATCGTAATAATTTAAAGTTGATTAATAGAAATCCAAAGCCTCTTGCACCTTTACCTGTTTTCATCCATCCGGTCTGAAAAAGTCAGCTTCTGATATCTTTCAACCGGATTTAACCAGGGAGGATTGCTGAATTTCAGCAATCCTTTTCTTTAATCCCATTATTAGTGTTTACTGTTATAGCCAAAAATATAAAACACGCCCAATTGAAATCCCCTGTTGGTTGATTTAACATCGCTGTTCGCATTTATATTGTTAAATCCATGATTATACCGTGCATCTATACCAAAACCCGTTGGCGGAAATACATAGCTAGCACCAATACTTGCAGCAAAGTCAATGGGGTTTAAATTACTTTTATTGTCGGTAGTGCTATTATCGTTTTTCGATTTTGCACTAATCAGAAAACCTACCTGTGGGCCAGCCTGTATTCTGAATCCATTGTTGAACATATATTGAAACAGGACAGGTACATTAATATAATCCAGATTATATTTAGTAGTTCCATCGTCAATCTTTGCACCCTGGGCGGAATATACTATTTCAGGCTGAATTGCAAAAGATTTGTTAAAATGGATATGGCCAAGGATGCCAAAATGATACCCTATTCTTGGGTCATATTTGGTACTGTTGTTGTTGTGGACATTGTAAAAATTTGCACCCCCTTTAATTCCAAGGTTTACGTGTCCTGCAGGTGTATTGCCGTGTTGTGCACTTGCAATGCCCGTCATTAAAATTGCTGTCATTAATCCGATTAAAAATTTCATGGCTTTTTTGTTATGTTTACTATATCTCTTTCGTGTTTCCATCCTTCCATATGGAACATATATGATCAACCGTAAAGGTGCGGATTGTTTTTTGATGGAATGTTATAGTATTGTATATATATGTTACATAATTCACACATTATAAATGAATTAAATTATTTGCAGGACAATAGTTTTAGCCGATATATAATACTATTGTTTCTAACGAATGCTTGCAAAAATTGCTGCCATTTTGAAACAAAAGACTTGAAAGGGATTTTTTGTTACGTGTAAACTGATATTCAAACCATTTATATGGCTGTTCGTCAAATTCCGGTTTCCATTTGTACCTGTTTTTTGTATTTTTACAAACTGGTAAATTCTCATTTTTTCTTCTCAAATGGAGGAAAGAAAATAAATTGAATTCATAGCCAGCATACAATTAATTAAATCAGAGAATTATTTTATGATTCATTTATAATCGTTGATAACGCAAAAATCCTTCTCATGAGAATCACCCTGCAAAAAATATGCGGGTACTGTTTGTTTATTTTTCTGTACGCCATTCTGATCTCCACCCCGGGACGTGCGGATTCAGGTGGCGGTAGAATCCATGCTGAAAATACGATAACACGGACCCTGGATGCTGATTTAGTAACCCTTATCCAGGATGCGGATGAAGAAAATAAGCCGCCTGTTTTATCGAACATAGAAGCGCAGCCCCTTTTCTACTCAATTGGTGCAGGAGCCATTGCCGTCTCACAAACCATTGAAGTATCCGATCCGGATAACGTTAATCTTATTTCAGCCACTGTTGCGATCACATCGAATTTCAACCGGTATCAGGACCGATTAAGGTTTACGGGTGCCAATAATATTAAAGGAGCTTTCAATACGACTACGGGTATTTTAACATTGTCTGGGGAATCTTCCCTTTCCAATTACCAGGAAGCCCTGCGAAGTGTGAAATATGAAAACACAAATACAACAAAACCCAATACAGGCGACCGGAAGGTTGATTTCAAGGTATATGACGGCAAGGCCTATAGTATGGTTGCATCAAGATCCATCAGTTTCAGACCTTCTGCGGTAATCAGCGGCGGCGGAGACTTCTGTGATTCGGGGCAGGAAGCAACCATTACGGTCGCTCTCACCGGAAGGCCCAACTGGACAATTATCATCCAGCGCTCCGAAGGTTCGCAACAAACAAGTTTCACGGTATCCAATATTAACACCACTCCATATAAATTCAATACCAGCACAGCTGGCATTTATACCCTGCTGAATGTGGCAGACAGAAACTTTTCATCCGGCACTGTTAGCGGAACTGCCGTAGTCACCCATGACCTCACACCAAAAGCAACCATTTCCGGTTTCGAAACCGTCTGTCCCGGCAGCGAAGCTGTCCTGAACGTACAATTGGAAGGCACATCCCCTTTCAGCATCACCTATTTATGTGACGGGTCCAATGCAAAGACCGTGAATAATATTACGGAAACCAACTATTCCCTGAAAGTCGTCGGAAGCGGTATCTATACCCTTTCCGCCGTTTCTGATCCTATCCGCAGCGGATGTGTTTCCGGGGCAGGGACTGTGAATGATTATCCGGTTCCTTCGGCTGTTATTTCCGGGTCTACGGCAATTTGCGAGAATACGCCGACCGATCTAAGGGTGAACCTGACTGGAATGGCTCCCTGGACTTTCAGCTACCGTAAGAATGCGGATGCACCTGCCCTCATTGCCAATGTGTCTTCCTCCCCCTATTCTATATCCGTATCCAAACCAGGAACATACACCCTGGTGAATGTATCGGATAACAATTGTACCGGCACCGTTTCCGGCAGTGCAGTGGTGACGGTAAGAGACGCACCCGAAGTCAGCATCCTAGGACTTTTGCCTGCCTATAAATTCGATACAGGCAATATTTTGATAACCGGCGTTCCTGCGGGAGGTACATTCACCGGACACGGCATTTATACTTCCGAAGGCAAGACTTATTTCTTTCCT
Source organism: Bacteroidota bacterium (assembly GCA_017860375.1). GTDB lineage: Bacteria > Bacteroidota > Bacteroidia > Bacteroidales > UBA10428 > UBA5072. The sequence continues at coordinate 3,050 of JAGDMB010000014.1, forward strand.
TCTGCAGCCGGGATCGGTGTACATAAAATCGTATATACCTGCCAGGATCCAAATACCTTTTGTTATGGCTACGACACGGTTCAGGTCGCGGTTTTGCTTGCAGAGGCAACGCTCACCCTGCCCAACAACGAAAAGAGGTTTTATTGTTTTAACGATCCTCCCTTTACGGTAAGGGCTGACAATATTGAAAACACAACCGGCTATTTTTCCATCAGCGGGGGGGTGGGGCTTGTTGATAACCGCGATAACACAGCCACCCTATACCCTTCCCTGTTCACCCAGGGCGGATCGTATACCATTTTTTACAGCTATCAGCGACTGGGTGTGTGGATGCAGGTAAAGGAAAATTTTGAAATTGAGGTGGCGACGGATATCTTTTTCATCGATTTTACCAAAACCGCATACTGCGATAATGAAAATGCCGTGAAGCTGAACGGGAATATGCCGAATGGAATATTCTCAGGCAGGGCGGTATACGGCAGCGTTGGCACGGGGTATTATTTCGATCCCACCAAATCCTCTCCGGGTCCGGATACGGTATTTTATGCGTATACCACAACACGAGGATGCAACCTCAGGATCTATAAAGCCCTTACTATCCTGGATGCCCCGGATATAAATTTTGCAGTGCTGGACAGCTGCATCGATTCAGAGGGCAGGGATTCCACGGTATTCATCAACCTTACGACTACACCTGAAATCACGGAGTGGTTGTGGGACTTTAATGACAATACCCAAAATACCTCTTTGCTGAAGAATCCAACGCACCTGTATACGAATGCCGGTGTAAGAAATGTACAGCTGCAAGCCAGGACTTCCCAAAACTGTGTCAGCAAACGAGGCATATTGTTCAATTTCGGGGATGAGCCATCTGCTGATTTCAAATGGTCAAACGAGTGTTACCATGAAGGACAGCCGATAGAATTCATTAACCTTTCTGAAATTGATGTAGGAAAAATTAATTTCAATAAATGGGAATTCATATCCGGTCAACACTCCGACAGCAGTCTGACCCAGAATGCCCGTTATGTCTATGATGCGCCCGGCGACTATGAAGTTATCCTGTATGTTCGTTCCAACTATGGATGCACGGATACTGTCCGCAAATTGGTTCACATAAGGCCAACCTATGAAATGCAGGAAGAAACAAATTATTTTGAAGGTTTTGAAAGCGGGATGGCTGGATGGGGAACCGAAACGGATACACCGGGAGTGAATTCATGGACCCTTGGGGAACCTCATGGGGATAGCCTCGGAAAAGGATTTCTGTATGCAAAAGGAGGGAAGAAGGCATGGTATACCAGATTTACGCCCGTACAGGCCTACAAGGAACAAGATTCGTATGTTACCTCCCCGTGTTACAGTTTCAAAGGTATCCGCAGACCCATGATTAAATTTGACATCTGGCGTTTTTTCAATTATAACCGCGACGGAGCCGTTCTGCAGTATACGGCTGACAGCGGTAAACACTGGAACAACATAGGAGGTCTCCAGGACGGCATTAACTGGTACAATGCTTTTGATATCGAAGGAAATCCAGGCGGCTACTCCTTCGGATGGTCGAATATGCAGGACAAGGATTGGGTTGAAGCCCGGCACAGCCTGGACAAACTGAACGGACTGAATGACGTTCAGTTCCGCTTTGCATACGGTTCCGATGGCACTGCGAAGGATACCTATGGCTTTGCGTTCGATAATATATGGATCGGGGAACGCAGTAAAACATTGCTGATTGAACATTTCACCAGCACCAACAGCATGGAAGCACGATCCGCTGATTCAATGCTGAACAGGCTGGTCAATTATCACCCATGGGATATTGTTGATATTCAGTATCATACTTCATTTCTCGGCACCGATCCCTTCAATGAGCAGAACCAGGTAGATCCGCGGGCAAGGGCATCGTATTATAATGTATCCACAGTACCCGTTTCCATACTCAGCGGGGGAACAGAAAGCAAATTTATTTTTGATTACAGCACCAGTGCGGGAAAACTGGATACTGCCCTGGTGAAAATCGAGTGGTTGAATGATCCGGTGTTCAGCCTCCGTCTGCAGACAATAAAGCTGGCAAATTCGCTGGATATTGTTGCCCTGATCAGGCCCCTCGATACGGTTATAAACAGGCCGGTAACCCTTCATTTTGCCATCATAGAGCGTAAAATATCCGGCATTACAGGGGCAAACGGTGATACCCTTTTCGAGAGCGTACTAAAAACACTGTTGCCTGACACATCTTTTAACGAGGACTGGTTCCCGGGACAAAGTGTCGTAACCGTTTCACGTAACTGGAAGTATAAGAATACGTTCAATAACGATGAAGTAAGGGTTGTTGCCTTTCTTCAGGATGCCTATACACAGGAGATCTTCCAGGCTGCCATCGATCAGTATGACCTTTCTCTGGCCATCCCGGATGACAGGATCCATCACCGCAGCCCTGCCGGCACCGGTTTTATAATCTTCCCGAATCCCGCATATAATGAAGTATGCATAAATTTTGATGAGGTCATCGACAAAAAGGCAAGAGCCGACTTTTTCGACGTCAGCGGGCGTCTGCTCAAATCGTATGATTTACCTCCGGGGACCGACTTTTACAGGATAACGCTGGAGGACTGTCCCGATGGGCTCTGTTTCCTGCGGATAACCTCCGACAATCAATTCATCGGTTTGCAGAAGCTGGTCATCAGGCGGTAGACTTTTCAATGTGTCAACGTTTACCTCCTGTGCAGCTTTTTTTCTTTCCTGTTTCTTTCTTCTTCGGCCTGTTGGAGCCAGTAGCACCCACAGCCGGTAATCTTTTCCTTCGGGGCTGAACACCCCAGGTGAATATTCACACCGAACCTCAGATTCAGGTTCTTTGTATTCATGGGAAACAGAGGGGCCAGGATGTTATCACTGACCAAATAAACCTGGAGGGGTGATCGACCATACGCTATTCCAACACCCAGGTTCAATGCGCTCCGGTTCATATAGGACCAGCTCAGACTGGTTTCAAGGTTTTCGAGCGGTCTTGCAAGCGCGGAAAGCATGAAGCCTGTCTGGTATTTCATTTGATGAAACCGGTTATACCATAAAGCATTAATACTGATTTTCGGGCTCCATTCATACGTAGCTCCCAGCAAAAGCCTCGGGGTAAGAAAGTGGTAATAAGCATTCGTGGATAGCTCATCTTCCATATTGTCGGTCAGCGAGTTTAAAAGATCGTTAACGTAATCTTCCGTGATAACGGAATCATTTAACGGCCCGTCGTACTGATATTCTCCCATCAGGCTGTAATTGGTGAGATGGCTTGCATACCGTAAAAAACCCACATCCAGCAAGCTGCCGGAAAAAACTACCTCATCGGAATACCGGTAAAGGAATCCAAAATCAAGGGCAAAGCCCGGATTGCTGCGGTTAAGGATATAATCCTTCAGCGGGGCATCATAGCGTTCGACAATCACATAATTGCCGCTGCTGTCAGCTTCAATGGAATATGGCAAAGATGAGTTAAGCCTGGAGTCAGCATCAAAAAAAAGGTTAAACGTGTTTTCCTCGGTGAAAAGGCTGACATTCATTTTCGGGGTTTCGGCATTGAGTTTTCCAAAAAGAAGTTTTGCCTTTACTCCAATTGTTGTTGCATCGTCGATCTGTTTTGAGACCCCCAGGGCATATTCGCGGTAATGGTTGAAAAAAGCACCGGTGCTTTGCATCGATACTGTTTTACCTTCGAATTGCGTATTCCCGTCAAGGGCCAATAAAGCTATGTCACGCTGGTATAAAACCATGGTATTGTCCTTTTCATTGATGGAAAAGGTAAAATAATATGCGTCACGACGAAGTCCGACGGCCAGCAGGGAAGTATGCGCTTCGGATGTAAAGAAATTGCGGGGGGCCAATTTAGTGGTTACAAAGTCAGCGTCAATCGTATAGGTATTATCAGGTTGTTTATCCAGCAACTGGTTTAATGTAAAACCGCTGTTTGCGGCATTGACGTGCACGGATGAAATAACAGGCAAACCAATAAATAACCGGCAATCCTGCTGCACTGCAGGATTAAGAAAATTTGCCTGCGGAACGGAATGCATAAAGAACAGGGTATTGTTTTGCTGGGGCAAAACAATCACGGGAACAAGGGAAAATAGACAAAATACGCAGATCCGTATTCTTTTTATCCGAACCGGTTGGATATGGGTGTAAAGAATGGGTTCCACAAGTATCACACAGATTAGAGTTCACCGGTATTCACACGCAGCTGAATCCTTATGGCAATATTGACACGATATGCATAAGAAGTATAAAATTTCACCTGCGGTATATCAGGCCGTGTGGTATAGATAATGCTTTGAATATTGATATACCGGATACTCCCCATGTTTTGAATCAAATAAGGCGACATGGGTACATCCACGATTTCCTCGTAAGGTGCGGTTACCACTCCATCCGCATTTATGTCAGCCGGCTGCAATTCGTAAGGGCCATCTACAAAAGCAGAATCCAGGGGCACCTGGTTTTCGTCGGCAAAATATACCTGGGTGATGGTTTTGGTCGGATATCCGTTTGAAACGATCAGCCGAAACATCATATTTTCAACCCGGCTAACATCACTGATCAGTGAATTAAAATTAAAATAATTAATTCCATATTGGACCAGGTAGGGGAGAGGATTTGGATAAAGCGTATCGTTGTAAAAAAGGGAATCCGGCCATGGAAAGCTTACCGTATCGAGGCTCTCCAGGTATTCGTTGATATCGTAGGCAAGCGGACCAAGCGGAAGGGAATAGGAAGGATTTATTTCAATATCCCTGGAAACCTTGAGAATGTTCTCATCAATGCATCCTGTCATCATCAGGGGGATCAGAAAAAACAAGCTGATCTTCAGATGCGGTATTCTCCCCATTTTGAATTCACCCATACATGATTTTTCACATTCATTCCATCATAAAACCCGGTTAAAGGCAGCAGTTTCGAATATAACGGCATTCACCCGGGGATATTATACCCTTCCTATGCCCAGTTCATATTCCACCATTACGATTATCGAATGGATAATTTTGATATGAATTTCCTGGATACGGTCGGAGTATTCCGAATGGGGAGCACGGATCTCCAGGTCACACAAACCTGCAAGTTTTCCGCCTGTTTTTCCTGTAAGCCCTACTACTTTCATCCCTTTGCTTTTTGCTTCGCGGGCTGCATTTACCACATTGTCCGAATTTCCGCTTGTACTGATAACCAGCAGGATGTCTTCCGGCTGACCGATCGATTCGATAAACCTTGAAAATATGGCTTCAAAACCATAGTCATTGCCTGCACATGTCAGATGCGAAGGGTCAGAAATGGCTATGGCCGGCAAGGCCCGGCGTTCCTCTCTGAAAAGTCCGGAAAGCTCTTCGGCAAAATGCATGGCGTCGCACATGGAGCCACCGTTGCCGCATGAAATAATTTTATGACCGTTGCGGATGGCCCCGGCCATCATTATGCCGGCCTGCTGTATGCGTTCAAGCTGCGTTTCATCGGCCAGAAAACTTTCCAGCAGGCTTTTTGCCTCCAGGAATTGCTGTTTTACCAAATTCATAGGCTATACTACTATCGGAAAAAGGAAGGAAAATTATGAAATTTTAGTCACGTTACCAATTCCGGGTATCTATTGACTTGCATTTTTATATTTATTACCTTTCGGAAAGTGAACTTTAGGATTAACCAAAACAATCGGTATGAAACTTTTTAGGCTGGCTGCATGGGCAAGCGGCATCGTAGCCGTGGTCATCATGATCCTTGGAATCATTGCACTTTTTACCAACCAGAACCTGTTTGGGATAAGGCATGAGGCAAACTATTTTATAACAGCCAACAGCTTCCTCCTGCTGGCTATATTATGCCTGTTAGCATACCAGGGCTGTCAGTGCTGCAAAGATAAATAAAAGGCCGTTACTTTTTTTGCCTTTTCGGGGGAACCGGGTCATATCCGCTGGTTCCCCAGGGATTGCAGCGCAATATGCGCCAGAGGGAAAGCATGCTGCCTTTCAGCAATCCGTGCACTTTCAGGGCTTCGATGGTATAGTGCGAGCAGGTTGGCTGATGGCGGCAACTGTTTGGCAGCAAAGGAGATATGGAATACTGGTAGAACCGTACCGGCAGAATAAGCACTTGTATAAGAAAGGAATGGAGTGTATGCAGTATTTTCATATCCTGTCGGGAGTATAGCACATTTCAATCACCCGAATACTCGACAAAATTCCGTTCCGTTTCATACAACACTACCGAAAGCGCAAAGTGGTCATCTATCCTGCTCCTGAGAATATTCCAGATGGTGATGGCTATATTCTCAGCCGTAGGATTAAGGTTCCGGAATTCCCCGACGTCAAGGTTGAGGTTTTTATGATCGAATTTCTGTATCACGTGCTGGTCGGTGATCTCCTTCAGCACCTTCATATCCATCACGTATCCGGTTAGGGGATCGATTTCCCCGGTAACTTTAATGATGAGGTCGTAATTATGCCCGTGATAATTCGGATTGCTGCAGGCTCCAAATATTTCTGCATTGCGTTCATCATCCCAGGCGGGATTCATTAAACGGTGAGCCGCATTAAAATGGGTTTTGCGGCAGGCGGTTGCTTTCATAGGTACATCCTTATTGGTCGTTTCATACAACGCAAAATTACGAAATGTTGCCTTTAACAAATATTAACACGGCATCTTTTTTAATGGTCAATCATTTCATACTTTTGAAGTGCGTTTAATGCATCGGTATGAACATACCCATTTATAAGGTTTTACCGATACCGGTCTTTATCTTTATGAAGGCTCTCACAATAACCGGGCAGGTTTCCTATGTGCATGGCAGGATCATGGAAGGGGATTCCGGATGGCCGGTATACAGTGCGCTGGTGGAGAATGTAAGTTCGCATCGTTGGGTATCTTCGGATACTTCAGGTTTTTTTCATCTGCCGGCTGTTGCCGGTGACACTCTTGTATTTTCAGCAAGCGGATTTTATCACCGTGTGGAAATAGTAACAGACTCCCTGATCAATACCGATGTCTTCCTCGCGTTTAAAATGGATCCTCTTGTATATCCGATCCGTGAAGCCAATGTTTTTGCGCTTGGCACATACAACCAGTTCAGGCAAAAGTTCATCACCCTTGATCTGTCGAAGGACAAGACCGAGAATCTTCACAGGAACCTGCAGCAGGAGTCAGTGAGGGTTGCCCGCGATGCATACCAGAACATGCAGCAAAAACAGAAAATCGGCGGAGGTGTAGGCATTCCCATTCTTACGCCGCAGGAAAAAGAAAGGATTAAGCTGAAGGCAATCCTTGCCTCTGAGGATCAAAAGAAGCAGATTTATTCGAAATACAATACCGACATTATCAAAAAGATCACAGGAATAACAGGAGATGATGAGATCCTTGAATTCAGGGCCTACTGCAATTTCAGTGATGAGTTTATCCTGAACACCAGCGAATATGACCTGATGGTGATCATCGCCCGGAAATACGAAGAATTCCTTCGCGGGAAAAAAGGCACTGGCAGTGACAGGAAAGGCAGCTTGCCGGCCGGGCATACCCTGCATATACCGGATGAAATATACTTAACCTGCGAATATGACAATACCCACGTTTAACGATATTCAGGAGGCCCATTTCCGCATTCAAAAGCGGATACACCGGACACCTGTACTTACCTCCCAAAGCATCAATGCCATAACCGGGGCTGAACTCTTTTTTAAATGCGAGAATTTCCAGAAAGTCGGGGCCTTTAAATACAGGGGTGCTGTCAATGCCGTACTTTCACTTACGGAAGAAGAAGCCCGTAATGGGGTAGCCACGCATTCCTCAGGCAATCATGCAGCTGCCCTTGCACTGGCTGCGAAGATAAGAGGCATTTCGTGTTATGTTGCCATGCCGCGCACGGCACCGCCTGTTAAAAAGGACGCCGTAAAAGGGTACGGTGCCGTGATAACCTTTTGTGAACCCACGCTGGAAAGCCGTGAGCAAACGCTTGAAGAAATTCTCAAACAAACCGGGGCAACCTTCATTCATCCCTTCAATTATTTGCCGGTCATATGCGGACAGGGGACTGCAGCCAAGGAGTTCCTGGAAGAGGAGCCTGGCCTTGAAATCATGCTGGTGCCGGTGGGTGGAGGGGGAATTCTTTCGGGCAGTGCGATCTCCTCCAAAGCCATCAATCCGGATATAAAAGTATACGGCTGTGAGCCCCTCAATGCGGATGACGCCTGCCGTTCATTTCATACAGGTCAGCTGCTGCCTTCCGTGCATCCTGACACGATTGCGGACGGACTGCTTACCTCACTGGGCCCGCTGACATTTGAAATCATCCGTCAAAAGGTTGACGATATCTTCACGGTATCGGAAAAATCCATAATACTGGCCATGCAGATGATCTGGCAACGGATGAAAATCATTATTGAACCTTCTTCTGCCACGGCGCTCGCCGTCGTGCTGGAAAAACCCAGCCTGTTCAGGTCAAAAAGAACCGGAATTATCCTTACCGGGGGGAATGTTGACCTGGCACATCTGCCTTTCGGCGAAAGGTGAAATCGCAGCGAACCGGATAATGATCGGACCAGTCTGTTTTTTTGCTTACGAAATGGAACGACTTGAGCGAAGGACTAAACAGTATGTAATCGATTCGTATGGGGGCAATATTCTGCCGGTACGTACTTCCCATGCCGGCCCCCGAAGCGACAAAGGCATCCTGAAGCCCCCTGCTGAGCCTGTAATAGCAGTATGAAAAAGGTGTATCATTGAAATCACCGCAGACAATGACCGGGTAAGGGGAAGTCTTTATATGGCGTGACAGCAATTCGGCCTGGTATGCCCGCTGAATGTAGGCATCGCGAATACTTAACGAAATGGCTTTCACATCTTTCAGATGCCGCTGGTCATAATTAAAGAGAAGGCCGTTCAACACCTGGTTATAATCCTGTTTTAGCTTTACCGACTGCAGGTGACAGTTATACACTCTCACCGTATCCGTCGCGATCACCAGATCGGAGTATATAATGCCGTTGAGCGAGTTTTCGTATTCGATATTTCCCTTATGAATAATGGGAAACTTGCTGAAAGTGGCCAGTCCGAAATTCATCCTGCCCGGAATGCGGTGGGTATAATTGACATGCGAATATGGCAGGCCGCTTAACTCTTTTTTAATCCCGGCCAGGGTAAGGTTCCCTCCGGGAAGGGTCAGAAATTCCTGAAAGCAGATAAGCGAAGGAGATTCACCATGCAGGTATTCCATCATTTTTGGCCTGAGTGCAGTATCTTTTTCCCACAAATAATAATTGAACAGCCTGACATTATAGGAAATAATACGGAACGAATCACCCGCTATCTCCACCGGGTCCTTTTTTTGCCCAAGCTGCAGGAGCTTCTTCAATGAACCCCATCCGGCAAGGATGAAAACCAGCGAAAGCAGAAAATACCATTTCCGGAATATAATCCATACGATGACAAAGCACAGATTTGCCAGTAAAATATACGGATAGGCCAGTCCGAAAAAAGCAAAAAACCACAGGGTTTCGGGACTAACATAAGCGGCCAGGTAGGCCATCAGCAACGACAAAACCAGGACCAGGTTAATGACCAGGAATATGTTACGGAACAGGCTTCTCAAGGTTCAGCGGCTATGGTTGGATTTATTTTCGTTTGCTCATCCGGAAAAGGGTTTCCTTCTCCTTACGGGTAAGATTGTCGTATCCCGATTGTGCGATCTTATCCAGGATGCGGTCGATTTCTTTCTGGTCCGATGCCTTTTGACTTTTGTATTCCAGGTCGCTGACCGTCCTGGCCTTCTTTTTATAGGAAAGGTTCAGGCGGCGACGGGGACGGAGCAGGGTGACCAGGTCATCGAGAAAATTATTCAGCCACCGTCCGATATCTCTTCCTTTTCGGTATTGCAGGATAAAGAGGTAGCCATAAAGTGCACCTCCAAGGTGTGCAATATGACCGCCTGCATTATAGGACGCAATCATCAGGATATCCAGCAAAATACTGAAAAGTGCAAAATATTTTAACTTAACGGGCCCAAGAAATAAAAGATACAGGGTATAATCGGGTACATAAAAGGAGATGGCAATGACTACTGCCATAATGGCCGCGGAGGCACCCATCATGGAAGTGCTTAAATTATCGCTTAACCAGGGCATCAGATTCATCAGGACCAGGTACAAAAAAGCTCCGGCCAGCCCGCCAAGCAGATAGGTGCTGAGCAATTGTTTTTCCGTAAGGTATTGCAGAAAGATCTTCCCGAACCAGAAGAGCCACAACATATTAAACAGGATGTGCAGGAGATTCTGGTGAACAAACATATAGGTAAACAGGGTCCACGGCCGGGTAATGAGTTTTGCGGGTTCCGCCGACAGCATCAGGTATTGCATTACTTTCTGGTAAAACAGGACTTTCAGGTCAGCAAGTGTGGAAGCCGGTATAAATATGCGGAATCCAACATACAGCAAGCCGATGATCACAAACAGGCCTATATTAATATAAATAAGCCGCGTGAGCATATTGCCATGACGGAAGGAAGCCTTTATTTCTTCAATAATTGTCATTCCTGTATCGTGGATAGGACAAATTTAATCAATAATTATTGAATTGCTTTCTTTTCCAGTACCTGACCATTATAAAACCTACCAGCGCACCACCCAGGTGAGCAAAATGGGCCACATTATCCCAGCTGAAGCCTGCCACCCCAAAAACCAGTTCAATTAGAGCGTACACCGGTACAAAATATTTCGCCTTGATGGGAATGGGAAGGAAGATCAGCATTAGTTCCACATCAGGAAACATCATGGCAAACGCGATCAGCAGTCCAAAAATTGCACCCGATGCACCCACCATGGGGATGTTCAGGTTTTCGTACAGGATCCCTTCGACATATTCCTTTGCCGTGGGAACGTAACTCATATTATCGGGGGCATAAAACCACGACTGGGCGAACGACATGATCGCGCTGTAATTGCTGCTTCCCTTGATCAGGTAATGGTTTACGTACTCACTGAATACCGGATAGGAGGGATTTGCAACGAAGGTATCGGCCAGGTTGATCATTTTCTGCATCTGGATATAGGTAATTCCCGATTGAAGGAGAGCAGCGCCTATACCGGTAACCAGGTAAAACAACAGCATTTTCTTCGCACCCCAGATATTTTCAAGAATTCGTCCGAACATAAACAGGCCGAACATGTTAAAAAACAGGTGAGACAGGCTGCCGTGCATGAAAATATGCGTAAGGAACTGCGTGGGAATAAACAACGGCGACTGTATCCGGAAAAGTGCCATAGTGCGGATCATGGCATCCGAATGAAGAAAATGCTGTGAGCCGATATCCGCTAAGAACACGATAGTGGTCACGAGCAGGATGGTTTTTGTCACCGGTGGCATAGATAAAGGGGACCTCGATCCGAATGAATTCATTATGCGCTTATTAAAATTAAGGTGCAAATATAGTTTTTTCTTAGAAGTTAGCATGTTGCAGCCGGTAGTTAGTAGAAAAACCAGGGGCTGCAAGTGGCCTGTCTCTGCCCAGTGACTCAGCCTTACACCATTTTTTACCGATTACTATCTTCTGCCTTTCCCCTGCCGAATTTTTTATCAATCTCTTCAAGGCTCAGGATGGAAATGACCGGGTTGCCGCCGGGAGAATAATTAGGGTTTTCACAGGCGAAAAGACGGTCGACAATGTCCTGCATTTCAGCATCGGACAAAGCCTTACCATAATGCACAGCGGAGGCGGCCGCCAGTGAATGGATAAGTCTTTCCCTTGCATTTACCTTAATATCGGCTTGTTTGTTTTTATATTCATCCAGGATGCTTTCCAGCAGTCCCTTGGGATCGGGATTGTGGATATCAGCCGGGCAGCCGTTCATTACCACGGTATTGCTGCCGAAATCACGGATATCAAAGCCCAGTGCCTGAAGATCGTCAATAAGTTCGAGTGTCATCAGATAATCCGATGGTTCCAGCTCAATGGTTTCCGGAAAGAGAGTCTGCTGGGCAATCCCGCGGTTATGTGCCAGCGACTGCAGGTATTTCTCGTAGAGGATCCTTTCGTGGGCATTATGCTGATCGATCACCATAAGGCCCGACTTCACCGCAGTAAGGATATACCTGTTCTTAAGCTGCAGAAAACGGCTGCCGGAATGCTCACCCCGAATGGAAAACTGCTGCTGGGAATCAGGAGCTGAAACCGGTTTTTGACCCGGCATTCCGCTTTGATCCGTATACAGCTTCTCCCAGTTCCTCAGCATATCTCCTTCATTTTTAGCAGCATAATTCTCAAATCCCTTTCTCTCCATTTCAAAAGGATTATAGCCGGAGTTATACGAGATTTGCGGAATCCCGAAAGATCTGTCCGGTTGGAGGGGAGGAATCTCGATGGCTTGTTCGGTATTAAAATCGATTGAAGGCATCAGGTTAAATTTCCCGAGTGCTTCACGGACGGCGGCCACGATAATCTGAAATATGGCAGGTTCCTCTTCGAATTTAATTTCCGTTTTGGTGGGGTGAATGTTGATGTCTATCGAGGCCGGATCGGTCTCGAGAAAAATGAAATAGGACGGGAAATAATCGGCCGGCAGGAGTTTTTCGTATGCATTCATAACCGCACGGTGAAAATAGGGATGTTTCATGAAGCGGTTGTTGATGAAGAAAAACTGTTCCCCGGACGTTTTTTTGGCCAGTTCGGGTTTACCGATGTACCCTCCTATTTTAACAATCGATGTATTGGTATCAACGGTAGTAAGGTTCGCATTAACTGATTTTCCGAAAAGGTGAACGATGCGTTGTTTAACATTGGCTGCCGGCAGATTGTATATTTCAGATTCATTATGCAACAGTGAAAATTCCACCTGCGGATTGGCAAGGGCCACCCGCTGAAATTCATGAATGATGTGTTTCAGCTCGGCATTGTTGGTCTTTAAAAATTTCCGTCGTGCCGGCGTATTGAAGTACAGGTTTTTCACAAGAAAGTTGGTACCGGTATCACAGGTAATGGGTACCTGTGATTCCACAACGGAGCCGGCAATGGTAACCTGTGTTCCGATCTCGTCCTCTTTCCGTCGTGTACGCAATACAACCTGTGAAACAGCGGCAATGGATGCCATTGCTTCTCCCCGGAATCCCAGGGTATGGATCGCAAAAAGGTCACCTGCCTCCTTAATTTTGGAAGTAGCATGCCGCTCAAAACACATGCGTGCATCGGTATCCGACATACCGCAACCGTTGTCGGCGACCTGAATCAGCGTTTTGCCACCGTCTTTGGCCAGCACTGCAATAGAAGTGCTTCCGGCGTCCACACTGTTTTCCATGAGTTCTTTGACCACCGATGCCGGGCGCTGGATCACTTCGCCTGCGGCAATCTGGTTTGCCACTGATTCGGGCAATAGTTTAATGATATCCGCCATAACCCATTCCTGCGATTTTTTAAGGTTTTAAAGGTAAGGATTTAAGTGGTGCATTGTATACCTGTGATTTTTTTAACTATTTTTAAGTTTTTCAATGCATTGAATTTAGCACCCGGCATAGTTTTTGGTGCTGTTACAACGGATAACCAACGGTATACGCATACGGTATACTTATTTGGGATCCGATCGGTGTTTGATAACATAAAAATTATAACCATGAGAACATCCATATTAATACTGCTGGCGTTTATGTTTTTCCCGGCTGTTTTGGGGCAGACCAAAGAATCTGTTGACAGTAAAACACAAAAGGAATTGCGAAAGGAAGAAAAAAAGAGAGTGCGTGAAGCGGAGAAGGCTCAACAGGCTGCCATCGTTGACACGATGGTCAATTTAAGGCGATTTGTGCTCGAGGCTGATTACCTGAGCAATCAATACGGCTCACGGGTGGTGGTGAGTTCCAACCTTAATTTCATTATTGTTGACTCCACCAGGGGAACCATTCAAACGGCTTCCATATCGGGAGTGGGCGGACCCAATATGATGGGAGGAATAACCGCGGATGGAAATATCACCCAGTATGAACTAACCAAATTACCAAAAAAAAGAGGGTACAGCCTCCGGTTGATGATTATGACTTCTGTTGGGATTTATGATATTTTCTTCAACATATCCACTGATGGCAGTGCCTCGGCGACGCTGGGAGGCAACTGGGGAGGGAAGCTGAATTTTCATGGGAACCTGGTTCCTCTGGGGCTTTCAAGGGTATACAAAGGAAGGTCGATTTAATTGTTG
>JAGDMB010000015.1 GCA_017860375.1 Bacteroidota bacterium
GGTTTTGCTGGAATTCAGACTTCCCGAATAAACAGAATCGCCGGGCTTATAATCCCAGAAATACTGAAAGGGCTTGTTGCCATTTATGATCGTGGGTGTAATCCGGAATGTTCTGGCATTGCATACTGCAAAATCAGCTCCAAGCGAAACGGACAGTTTCGGGTAAATAATCACAGGGCGTTCCAACGTATCAAAATCACCGGATTGGGTTTGAATAAAAAGCCTGACATTTTTATTCCCGGATTCATTCCACCGGATCCGGGCAAAAAGTGTATCCGCAAACAACAGGGTACCTCCGTCGGGATCCCATGTATACGATACTATTGGATCTCCGGGAGGTTCAAAAACGACAGCAGATGATTTTGAGGAATCGCAAAGTACCGTGTCATTTGCATAATAATTGGCTACAGTATCTCTGAAGATAATGATTCCACAGGCATCCATATTATTCCATGATTCTTCCCCCGGATTGGGATTTCCGTCATTTTGCCAGACCTTCCGCTGACGGCCGGTGGTTATATCCTCATCCTGGTCAACCACGGTCACATCAAATCCAATTTCTTTGTCAATAAAATCCTCTTTAAATTGAACATATCCGTATTGATCCATAAAATTCATAAACGGGATCATGTATTCGTATGTATAATTTTCGCCATCCAGCCTGTAAGCATATTGACCCCCAGCGTCAGTAAAGGATAGATATTCCGTATGCAGGATGTTGTATCCGTCTTCCGCTAAAAGGGGTGCAGATTGATAATGACCTGAACCGGAATAGGCCGGCCCTTTTCCGTCATTCAGGATATCGTTTACATCAAAGTAAACTTCAATCTGGTCATACTCCCATTGATTTCCCAGGGCTTCCCAGGAAGGGTAGTGGTCATCATCCTCGACATGAAATAATAAATACATGGATGAGTCTTTCCACATGGCTTTCCAATAGGCTGTTACAGTGGGAATTTCAAGAATGAAGTTCTTATCGATGAATATCGGTTGGACCAGAGCCCAGGCATCCTCTTCAATGCCGTCGATCAGAGGTGATGCAGAGGTTTTATAAATATCCACCTGGGCTTTTTGTGCTATGGCCGTAAATCCTGCAATCAAAACGACCAGTGTCATACTTGCAATTTTTCTCATAACCGTTTTATTTAATTTAACACTATGATAATAAAATAATTAACCTTGTTCTATAGCGGTTAATTATCCGCAGAAGTCAATGGGTACGATTTCCTGAACCAGGCTTCCCGTCTTATTTCCCGGTAACCATCACGTAGGTCACCGGCACATCCACCATCTTCGCGATATCCTCGCCGGCCTCCAGCATGTCATAGTCATCTTCGTTGTAGTGCCAGAAGATTTTGATGGGGATTCCTTTCTGCATATGCGCTTTTACATGCATGAGCACATCGGCAATGAATTTTGCAGCGGCGGTATTGAAATATCCCAGCTTGAAATTCACCCGGAAGGGCTTTTCCTTTGTATCCGATTCCTGCATCCGGTCAAGGGTCTGCAGATAATATTCAAGTTTCTCGGTCACCGTTTGGCTGAAATCCCTGACATTTTCAGGAAGACAAAGTCCCTTCACCTGAAACAGGCTGAGTTCATCGTCAAGTATAACTTCCGGTGTCTTTTCCGTGGGGGGTAGATGAAGCAGAATCATAGGTTTGAGGTTTTGTAATAATTGCCTAAATTAATGGAATTAACCATTTTAATAGTAATACTATCGATTATTTAAAAAAAGATATGACCTTGCCGGTATCATCGCAAGTATTTTTAGTGATGGTGGGGGTAGTGGCCTATTGTTTGCCATCATGGGATTGATCAAGAAAGCGCTCGGTAAATAATCACCTCGTCAGCTCTGTTGCTAAGTAGTTCATTTTCTGGTGTTTACCGTAAAATTGCCTTTGTGAAAATGGTAAAGCAAATGATGAAAATCAGGGATTATAAGGAGTAACGATTATACATCCTTTGCCCGGTTAAAGCCAAGGGCATTCAGCAGCCAGCGGGGCAAAGCTTTTTCCGGATTTCGCTTACGTAGATTAACGTACCAGCCTATCTTTTTCAGGATTGGAATTTTATGGGTTTCCACAAATTCGATCAGGGTTCCGTCGGGATCTTCGGTATAGGAAAAAGAACCCGCTGCTTCCCCCATGTCGAAGCTGTGGTCTACATCCACCGTAAAAGGACATCCTTGCTGCATGCATTTCTCACGCAACAAATTCATCCCGTGAATGTCAAAACATAAATGAATAAATCCGAGATCTCCCCAAAACCGCTCCTTGTATATCTTTTCAGGTTTGCGGCCGGAAACCTGCACCAGCTCAATTTCGCTGGTGCCGAAAAGAGGACTGAATGCACCTTTGCGGGGATTGCTATGTTTCAGCAGCATCCTGCGCAGGGTTGAACCGCCTCCGGAAAGAGTGGCAAATTCTTTAAACACCGCGGTTTCATCAAAGATCACCGTGTCGTATTCCAGTATATTTCTGTAAAATTCCTTTGCGCGGTCTATATCGGTCACTCCGATTATGGCACCATATCCTGCACCGGTTGGCTTTTGTTCATCTTTAAACCAGCTTTGACTGGTAACCAGTTGAAAAAGATTGCCGTAAGGATCCTTTACAAAAAAATGCTCCTTTCCCCTTGGATCAGTTAACAAACCGCTCACCATCTCCACTCCATTGCCTTTAAGAAAATCGTATGCCACCCTGGTGTCGCGGCATTTGATTTTTGCTGCGAATATTCCAAGGTCGCCGATCTGAATGGGAGAAACGGGCGCCAATGGGGTACGGTCAACATACTGCCATATTTCAAAACCGCCTCCGCCCTGAAGGTTGAGGGCAAGCGCGGCATGCCTCTTTTGCGGTTTGCCTCCGGTATAGGGCAGCATGAATTCAGCCACGGCTGATTCCTCAAATACCCGGATGTCCATTCCAAAATTCAGCTTGTACCATTTCCAGGCTTCCTTTACATTGGGGACGCCGATCCCTATTTGCTGTATACCGCTGATTATTATTTCTTTCACTATAGTTTGAATTTAAGGATTAAAATGAATGGATCGGATGAAAAAAACGGATTCCATTATAATGCACTAATTTTTCTCGCAATCAGATAAAAAACAGGCGGAACAAACTTCTTCAGGGAATACAAAAAGATCTCTCCTCTGCCCAGCAGCAATGATCTTTTATTTCGTTCGATGGCCCGGATGATTTTGCGGGCACAGGTCTCCACCGGAATACCTTTTTCCTGGCCCGGATCCATGATGCCGTATGGTTTGCCGTCCTTATCAAGGCAGTATTTAGAAATCTCGGTATGCACACGACCGGGGTATACCAGGGTAACGCGGATATTTTTCTCCCAGAGTTCGAGTGCTGCGGTCTCAAAAAAACCTTTAAGGGCATGTTTTGCCGATGCATAGGCCGAGCGCATCGGGAATCCATATAAACCGGTCATGCTGCTGATGGCAACCAGCTGACCTCCGCCCTGGCGGATCATATAAGGCAGCAATGCTTTTGTAAGCGTGACCGCTCCGAAAAAATCAGTCTCCAGGATCATCCGGTCCACCTCCACCGGGGTTTCGGCCACCAGCCCACGCTGGCTGACGCCGGCATTGTTGATGAGGATGTCAACACGTTTCGTGGTTTTCGTGACCGTTTCCACGCTCTTTACGATGTCCTCTTTTCGGGTGACATCCATTGGCATCAGGGTAACACTTCCCGGTGCAATTTCTTCCAGCCGTTGCTTCAGGTTTTCAAGCTTGCCAATGTTCCGGGCTGAGAGAATGACGTGCGCCCCTTTCTTTACCGCCTCCAAGCTAAGGGCTTCCCCGATTCCTGAGGATGCCCCGGTGATCCAGATCGTTTTATCCGCTATCTTCATGGTTTACAAACTTTGCGTGATGGAGTCCATACGTTCAATAATATCCTGTCGCAACCGGGTCAGCTTTTTTGCAACCGGATTCCCGGCAAGGTTCATGCGGAATAACCGGAACCGTGACCGTGTTTTCTTGAAATGGATAGAGTAAAACCAGGCCACAATTCCAGCCAGGGGAAGTGACAAAACAAAGGCGAGCCGGGCCCACCCGTTCTCAATCAGTATAAATCCCGGGATCATCCACAGGAGGTACATGAGAGGGAAAAAGATCATGGCCAGCACAAATTTAAAGGTGCTGTGAAACTGGGGATCTTTGATCTTTGTTCTTGCAATACGAACCGGAATATAGAAGGGAAGAATATTGGCAACGAAACCGTAGACAAAGACGGGAAGGGCAAGGATAAGCACAAAGGTATCGGCCAGCAGCACAGGAAGAGAAAACTTTCCTTTCTTTATTACCCAGTCCCTGAAATTATGCTGCTTAAGAAGGTCTTGATATTCCGTCATGCATTGATTCAATGAAGCAATGGCTTCCGGTTTTTTCTCAAGTGCCTGATCAAGCAGCTCGATCATTTTTTTATCCGCCCTGAAACGTGCAGTCAGCGAATTATCCCGTATCCCCATTTTCTCGCGCATGGTAGCATTGTAAACTTCCCTGAGTTTCATATAAAGGTCGTAATACTCGACCGTCTCGATGTGGATAATCAGCTTCTTAAGTTCATCTGACAGCCGGTCACGCAAGCGGTTAGTGGCTTCCACAGGATTTTCTTTCCAGATGGGGTAAAACTCTGATACCTCAATGGGCTTCCCGTAGTTCAGGAAAAGGGTGCTCCGGAATTTTTGATAATGGCTGTAATCGATACCCACAGGCACAATTTTAACGGATGGGGTATCCCCATAGGTCTCCTGCGCCATAAATGCAATGCGAAAAATGCCCTTCACCAGGGGTCTGAGCCTTCTTTTGTCGCCATGATTCCCTTCCGGAAAGATGCAGAGCGGATTGAGCTTGTTTTGCACGATCCGGAGACTTTTTTCAAATATTTCGTCGTTCTTTCTTACATTGCTTAAACCGTCCCTAATCCGGAAAATAGGCATAATATTAATATAGGTAAGAAAGGCAATTGCCGCTTTTTTCTTGAATATGTCCGCCCGGGCCAGAAAAACAGGCTGCAATTCCGTATCATAGCAAAACGCCAGGGCATCCGTCAGCGCATTCTGATGATTGGGAGCCAGTATCACCGGCATCTTCCGGGGAAGGTACGCATTGTTTACCGATTCCACTTTCCTGAAATACAGCCAGTAGAAGAGCTTCATATATTGCTGCAGAAGCCAGTACCTCAGCGACCATTCATCGATGCTTTTTTTGCGGAACACAAAAGGCAGTTAATTGAAAACAGGATACAAGATATAAAATAAAATCAAAAGAAACACTATTATTCAGCAGCTTCCAGGTTTATTTTCTCCACTTTGTTCAGATCCTTTTCATAGTAGAATGAACCGAGAAAGAAAAGGACGACGGCAATCAGCAAGGCAAGAGGCAGCAGGTTAAAAGCGGTCTGTATATTGGTCAGATCTGAAATCTTCCCCATTACAACAGGCGCCAGCATGGAGCCAATGGCATTTTGTACGATCACCGCAATAGAATAGGAAATGGCCCTTAAGCCGGCATGGACTACATCCTGCGTAACGGCTATAGCGGATGACACAAAAGCCGTAATGGATATTCCCATGGATAACAGCAGCAAATATTGCAGCTGACCCTTAAAAACCGTAAATCCCAGAAACATGAAAATGGCCGAGATCAGGGTGGTAATGGCCGGAAAGAGCATCCGCGCATTTACTTTTCTTTTCCTCCACCGGTCCACAAGATAACCTCCAACCGGTGCGCCTATTATGGCCAGCAGCATAACCACACTTGATTTCAACCCGGCCGGTTTGACCGCCATCTCCTGCACCCGGATAAAATAGGTGGGCAACCATGTCATCATGGCTGTAGTAGTAAAAACCACCCCTGACATTCCAAAATAGGTAAAGATCAGGGAGGGTTTCTGTGTAAATTCCCTAAATAAATCCACAATGGACATTTTTACCACTTTCCGTTCAGCAGGTTTGTCCAGATTGGATTGATTCTTGACCAGACCAACGGTTTTATAGTCTTTAACAAAAAAGAACATTACGGCCACAATGAATCCGGGAATGGCTACGATTCCCAATGCGTGACGCCAGCCAAAATGACTTGCAATTATTCCCCCGATGGCTACTCCGATAGCACTTCCAAGCGGAATGGACGCATTCCACAACCCCATCATCCATGAACGCTTTTCCTGCGGATAGATGGCCGATATCATGGCCGTACCGCCCGGGGCATATCCTGCTTCGCCAACGCCGATCAGGGTACGGGTGGTGAACAGTTGCCGGAAAGTACCTGTGATTGCTCCCAGTCCGGTTGCAATGCTCCACAATATTGCCATCAGCCCGACCGTTTTCCTCCGGCTCCACCGATCAATCAATATGGATATCGGAAACGTAAACAAAACGATTGAAGCGTATACGGCAGAGACCAGGCTGCCGCATTGCGTGTCGGTCAGATGCCATTCCGCCTTCAGAAAGGGGAACAGGGAAGAAATAACCATACGGTCCACATAGTCAAACATATAGAGAAGAAAGAGTAGAATGAAAAGGTAATTGGTGTACCGTTTACTGAACAGGTACCCGGGGGCGATTTCAGGTTTATTCATAAAGGTTTATTTATTCCTACAGGGTAGATTTATCAATCGATAACCCAATCCATTTATAAGAAGATTGACTTACTCGCCTCTAAATTAGTAAAAAAACTGAATTATTGATATTTATCCCTGCTTTCTTGGATAATGTTTGTGTCAGGGTTTTTCCGGACTGCAAAAGTCATACATTTGCTGCAAACATCAAATCGTAATGACAACCTTATTTAAAACCGTCAGCGCAGAATCGCTGAAAGACAATTTCTTCAGCCGGCTCGACCGCGACTGGATGCTTATCACGGCAGGGACCATGGCACAATTCAATACCATGACTGCCAGCTGGGGAACCCTGGGCATACTCTGGAATAAACCCGTCGCCATCTGTTTTATCAGGCCCCAGCGTTTTACCTTTCAGTTTGCGGAGAAGCATGCGTTTTATACCCTCAGTTTTCTGGAGGAACAATACAGGGATATTCTCGATTTTTGCGGCTCCCATTCGGGGAAGGATACGGATAAGGTAGCCCAAACCGGACTGAAACCCGTCGAATTGGGTGCGGAAAGCATTACATTTGAACAGGCAAGACTGGTTATGGAGTGCCGGAAACTTTACGCCGATTTTATAAAACCTGAGAATTTTCTGGTACGGGAAATCATGGAAAAGAATTACCCCGGAAAGGATTTCCACCGGTTTTTTATCGGGGAGATCGTAAATTGCTACAGCTCGAGTTCTCCCTTTTCCATCCTGTGAAATTTATCCGAAAGGTAGGCCAGCAGGCGGCTGAAAGTGGCCATGGCCTCTTCGGTGCCTTTATGGATGACCTTTCTTTTAAGGCGCAGCAGCAGCAATCCGTAAAGGGCATCGAGACAAGCTTCCACGTCGCTGATATTGGAGGCAGGAAGTTTGCTCTTGAACTCCCTGAGGTTTACGACGGCCATGGTATAGATATTCTGGTACTGGACCTCCTGCCGGCTGTTTAAAAGCCTTAAATGGAGGTCATTCATTTCCCTGACAAGGGTATTCAGAAAACTCAGATGCCCTTTTTCCCGTATGCCTTCCTCGTGCATCATGAGGATGAGGTTTACATACCAGTCCTTAAGTTCATCCTGTGTGCGTGGGGAAGGCCTGAATTTGCTGACATAATTGCTTTCAATAAGGCTGATGTCAAAATTACAGGCACGGATAATATCTTCCACCTGCCACATATACAATATGTATTCCGCAATATTCGATTTCCGTTTTTCCTGAGCAATGAGCATACCTCAACCTTTCATAATCTTACCCTTTTTCATCCAGAATCCGGTCAAGCGTTCTTCTTTCCTTCTTTGTGGGCCTGCCTGAACCTTTTTCACGGGAATAAAAAACGGTATCCCTTACGTTCAGCTTGCTGATCTCCTCTGCTGACGTCATATCTGTGATATACACGGGCACGCGCTGAGCGGATACACGGCTATCCGGGAGGCTTATCACCCGGTATGTGTAAATAACCGGCAGTTTCCGCACCAGGATAACATCACCAACTTTCACAACCCGTGAAGGCTTGACCTGGATTCCTTCGATAACAATGCGCCCCTTATTGCAGGCCTCCGCGGCCAGGCTTCTGGTTTTGAAAATCCTGACGGACCATAGGAATTTGTCAATCCTGTGTTTTTCCGATGCCGTCATATGCTGTCTGTACTAAATGAAATGACTTCTATCCGTTCCGGTGAAAATCATGTCGAAGATAAGGGATTGTATTGAAATAATTTATCCTGGTTGAAACAAACTTGCATCTTCCTCGCTTCAAAGTGAAAGCGGCAGTAAGCCTGCCGTATCGAAATGAAGATGAGTGGAACCGTATAAGATTGTCGTACGGATTTTGAACAAATTGCCCGGAAATCCGTATACAGGATTACCAACATTAAAAAAACTACATCAATGAATAGGAGCAAAAGGACAAACCGTTTTTTAATTCTGGGTCTGGCAATTATTGGTATGAGCCTTGTCACTTGTGAAAAGGACAAGAATGATGCCCCTGCATTGCCCCCTGAGTCAGCTTTTGTAATGAATTTCGGTGATTTTCAGGAAAATCAAAAATCGACTCTGACCCAGTCAAACTGGTCCGCCGCCGCAGTCACCGTTGGCGTTTGGAATACCATACTGGGTTTAACCCTGGCTGTACCGGTGGCTTCCTATATTGAAGCCTTTCATCACGAACCGGTCCGGGTTGACAACAATACATGGAAATGGTCGTATACGGTTCCGGTGAATTCAGTCAATTATACAGCCGACTTGTACGCCGACGTATTGGATGCAGAAGTCCTCTGGGAAATGTATATTTCGCAGGAGGGCGGATTCAGCAACTTTCTGTGGTACAAAGGCACGTGCGATATCCTGAGAACCCACGGCAGCTGGACCCTTTACCTTGGTCCTGTCAAAAACACCGAATTCCTGGAGATTGAGTGGAACCATGACTGGGAAAAAAACACGGGTGATATACGGTACACCAATGTTTTATCCTCTTCCGAAGAAATCGGTGATTATATTTACGCCGGGATAACGACCGATACACCCTATAATGCTTTTTATGACCTTTACGACAACAGCAAGGACAATCTGGTAAAAATAAATTACAATACGGCTACCAAAGAAGGCAGTATTTATTACGATGGCCTTTGGCATTGCTGGAACAGCAATCTGGAAGATATTGAATGTCCCGAATGATGAAGTGTCAAACCAAAAATGGTTTTTGAAGAAGCCGTCTCCTAAAAGGGACGGCTTCTTTTTTTGAAAGGCCACCAGTCTAACTGACAATCCTCCGCCTTCATTCATATATTTTCAATAAATTGCCCTACTTTTTGAATGAATATGCAACCACCGGAAAAAAAAGTTGTCATTCCTACAGAAAAGTAAAGCAAAATTGCCGGTTGGCTGAATTTTCTGCCTGCGAATGACAGCAAGGAAATAAAAGGAAAAATGTAAACGGGGTGCCATCCTATCAGGACATACACAGGGACATCATCGAACTGAGCAAAGCTGGGAATTCGCAGGCGCAGTTTCAGCTGTACCAGCTATACGCGAAAGCCATGTACAATATCTGTTACCGCATAATGAACAGCAGGGAAGAGGCCGAGGATATCCTGCAGGAATCGTTTACCGAAGCTTTCATGAAAATTGACACGTTCCGTTTTGAATCGGCGTTTGGTGCCTGGCTGAAAAGGATAACCGTAAACAAATGCATCAATGCCCTGAAAAAAAGGAAAGCGGAAATGGTGTATACCGATACGATGCCGGTAAGCGCGTATGAGGAGGAGGATTTTGATTCCCGGGGCCTCACGGTCGAACAGGTGCAGCATGCCCTTGAAGAAATGCCCGAAGGCTACCGGCTGGTATTCTCCCTGTTTCTGCTTGAAGGGTACGATCATGGGGAAATTGCACAGATCCTTGGCATTTCGGAGTCAACGTCCAAATCGCAATACGCCAGGGCACGACAGAAGATACAGCAAATTCTTATACAAAAAGGGTATGGAAGACAGGTTTGAAAAATTTATCAGGGATAACCGGGAAGAGTTCGATTTCAGGGAACCCGATCCCCGGTTGTGGAAGAAAATTGAGTCCGGCATCCGGCCCCGCCGTGTCATCAACTGGAAGACCATCGTCAGTCGTGCCGCCGTGGTATTGATCATTTTTGCCGCCTCGTATATGGTGCATGACCTTATTGAAAACAAAGGCCGGATCCTGGCCGGGAAGAGGACACAGGAAAAACCTGCCGGGCAGATCATCATCCCTGAATTGCAGGAGGCTGAGCTATATTATTCCGGACTGATCAGCGAAAAGCTTGAGGAAGTGAAACCTATTCTTGCCAGCTGTCCGGGCGTTGAAGAAGAACTCAATACCGACATGTCGGAACTCGACAGTTTATATTCCTCTTTGAAAGCAGATCTTAAGGATAATGTTGCCAACCAGGAAGTCATTGAGGCAATTATTGAAAACTACAGGCTTCGGATTGCTATACTGGAGGAATTGCTTACCGAGCTGAAGCCTGAGGATGGGATGTGTGTTTCAAAAATCAATCATTATGAACTATAGGAAAATCATATGCATCGTACTTACCGCCTTGTGCTGCCTGCCCTATGCCGCAGGGCAGGAATTCACAAACCAGGTGGTAAGGGCGTATAAGGTCGGCAGGGAGACTTCGGTGGATGTATTCAATAAATATGGCAAGATCCATGTCGTTCCATGGGAGAAGGATTCAGTTAAATTCATCATTGATCTTGCGATCCGGAATAAGGACCCTGAAAAACTCGAAAAGATCAAGAAAAGCATCCGCTTTGAATTCACACCCGCATCCTCTAATGTAATGGCAAAAACGGTGATAGGGGATGGTAACCAGGTTGTGTTCCAGGACCTGGCGAATATTGCCGGCAGTTACTTTTCGGCTCCGAACCAGATTACGATCGACTATACCATTATGGTTCCCGGATACACATCACTGAAACTGGAGAATAAATTCGGGGATGTCTATACCGACGACAGGGAAGGCAGTCTTATCCTGACGCTTTCCTACGGGAACTTCAAAGCAAACAACCTGGCCGGTAGCACAACCATAAAGCTCAGTTCAGGTGATGCAGAGATCAATTCTCTGAATGACGGCCATCTCGTTGTATCGTATTCAAACCTGCATATACTGAAAGCACAGAAACTCTCGCTGGAAAGCCGCTCCTCCAACATCACCATCGACGAGATGGATGAGCTCACGCTTCGTTCCCGAAGGGATAAACTGATCCTCCCCAGGGTCAGGATACTGAAGGGAGATAGTTATTTCTCGGAATTTTCTATCCTGGGTTTGCAGGATGAACTCGATTTTATCTTCCGGTATGGAAGCATGACCATCGACAACATCCTGAAAAGCTTTTCATCAATCATCATAAATTCGGAATATACCGATCTGCGCCTTTCCTTTGAAAAGGGATCTTCCTATGACATTGAAATAACCCATCATCAGGATGCCCTGGTCTCCTATCCGAGGTCAATGGGTACCCTGAACGTAAAAACCCTGAGCGGTCCTGAAAAACAGAAGATGACATACGGCCGGCTGGGAACCGGTCAGTCGGATTCAAGAGTAAGCATCCTGGCTCCAAAAAAATGCGTAATCAGCATAATCCAAAAATAAAAGCAGCCTTTTTCTTTTTTATTTGTCATTAAAAAAACAAACCATGAAAAATGTAATTTGTATAGCCCTGGTTGCATGTGCAATCCTTTTATCATCCTGCGAACCTAACTGTGCAGACGGGAACGGGGTAATCGTCACACAGACCCGTGATGTTTCAGGCTTTACCGGTGTCGAATCGAACGCTGACTTTGAGGTGAATATTTACCCTGGAGAAGAAAGCGAAGTACAGGTGGAAGCCGCTGAAAACCTGATGGACCTGATCATAACCCGCGTTTCCGGTAGTGAACTGATCATCGAAACGAGGCGCGGCAACTGTATCCGGTCATCGGAGCATATTCGTGTTACCGTTACTGTTCCTGATTTGCGCCATATGGATCTGAACGGATCGGGCACCCTATGGTGCGACACCCTTTCCACACAAAATCTGGAGGTTGATCTTGACGGATCCGGTACCATCCATTGCATCAGCTTGCTGGTCCCGACGCTGGATATTAACATGGACGGTTCAGGAAAAATTGAATCAGACGGAATTTTTACTACGGTCAATGCCGAGATCGATGGTTCGGGTGAGGTAATTCTGTACGGGGAATCCCAGACCGCTAACTTGCGCATCGACGGCTCAGGGACAATATCGGCCGGTGAACTGTTTACCGGTACATGTTATGCCACCATAACAGGGTCCGGAAACATTTATACGTGGGTAAAAGATCTTCTGGCGGTGGATATTTCAGGCAGCGGCAATGTATATTACTACGGGGATACACCGGTTGTCAATACACACATTACCGGTTCCGGTCAGGTAATAAAAAAGAACTGAAACGCTTAACCCCATTGCCATGAGATTAACCGCCATTATTCTGATGATCTTGCTGACCGCACAGTTGAAGGCACAGCATTACACACGCGATGCCGGTACGAGGATTGGAGCATACCCTGCCCTGTGCTACAGGCAATATTCAAATGAAAACACGTATTCCGAAGTGATGGCCAGCATGAAGCGGAATGCGTTTCGTGTAACCTACCTGAAGGAATTCACCCGGACCACTTTTTCAGAATGGTCTCCCAACCTGTTATTTGTTTATGGTTTTGGTGCACATTCAGGCTTTAACCGTATTGACCATTACAAATTTATGGGCCGGACGTATTATTATGATCATTACCGGTATTCCCCGGTACTGGGAATTGACGGATACCTGGGACTGGAATACCATTTTCCGCATTTGCCGGTGATCGGAGGAATAGACACAAAGCCCTTTTTTGAATATTCGGTGAACCAGTTTTTCAGCATACATATGTGGGATATTTCCGCCATTTTTAAGATCAAATTCTGACAATATCAACTAAAATTTAATACCATGAAAAAGATCACGCTGACAGCCATTATGTTTTATTTCGGTTTTCTTGCATTTGCACAGGTAGATGAGGAACAGAACCAGGAATACCAGAAACAAGATGAAATCCAAACACTTTTTCCGCATGAGGGAAGAGGTTCGGTTGGTGGATACGGAGGAATTTCACTTCTCTACACTGCCATCGATAATCGCGATGCCATCATTTTCGGAGCCCGCGGTGCGGCTCTTATCGGACACAGTCTGGCCATCGGATTGTGCGGATCGGGTTTTATCAATGATCCCAAGTATTATTCGACGATGACCGACCAGGTATCCATAACCGGCGGATACGGCGGATTGTTTTTTGAACCCATTCTGTTTCCAAAATTCCCGGTGCATGTGTCTTTTCCGGTCACAGTCGGTGCGGGAGGAGTAACAGCGGCAAGGTTCTATGAATACAACGACTACGATGATTACTATCCCGAGGAAGTCGATGCCTATTTTGTCGTTGAACCCGGAATCGAACTGGAATTAAATATTACACGTTTCTGCCGGTTTTCAATCGGGGGGTATTACCGGTATGCCACGAATGTGGAAATGATCATTGACGGTGTTCCCCTGCCCGGTGATTTGCTGAATGGTTTCTCGGGAGGAGTCAATTTCAAATTCGGCAGGTTTTAATTCGGTAAATTGTCCGGAACATTACAGGAAACATTTATATTTGAACCAAATGTTTCCTGTTTTGTTTGGAACCTATGAGAGTTTTCTTCCTGATTGTTTTATTCATCCTGTTTCCCCATTTTGCTTCCGCCCAGGGAAAAGCCACCATCAGCGGATATGTCTCCGATGAGAACGGTGAGATGCTGATCGGTGTGAACATTTATATTCCCAATACTTCCTTTGGTACGGTATCCAATACCTATGGATTCTATTCCCTTACTTTGCCAACGGGGTCCTATACGCTCATTTACTCATTTATTGGATATGAAGTTTACCAGGCTTCCATTACACTCAATACGAACATCAAAAGCAACATAACCCTGAAACCTGAATCAAGGGAGATACAGGAAGTACTGGTCACCACGGTGCGGAAAGATAAAAACATTCAGGATATTGGGATGGGCAATGTAACCCTTCAGGCAAAAACGATTAACAAGATCCCCAACCTGATGGGCGAGACGGATATTATTAAATCCATTCAGCTGCTGCCCGGCGTGCAGACCAGCGTGGAGGGATCAAGCGGATTCTACGTCAGGGGTGGGAACGCCGATCAGAATCTGGTGCTTATCGACGGCGCTACGGTATATAATCCTTCGCACCTTTTTGGTTTTTTCTCGGTGTTCAACGGTGATGCCGTAAAAAATGTGGAACTGCTAAAAGGGGGTATTCCTGCGGAATACGGTGGCAGGCTTTCATCCGTGCTCGATGTTCGCATGAAAGAGGGCAATACGCAAAAGATACACGGAAATGCCGGGATAGGGTTGATATCAAGCCGGCTTACCGTTGAAGGGCCCATTCTTAAAGACAGGGTATCTTTTCTGGTATCGGCAAGGCGAACCTATTCCGACCTGATGCTGCTCTTTGCAAAGGATACGCTGGCAAAAGACAGCAAGTTTTATTTTTACGATCTGAATGCCAAGATTAACGTTAAAATAAATGAAAACAACCGTATTTTCATTTCGGGTTATTTCGGCCGTGATGTAAATGCCTTTGGTGATCTGTATCAGATGGATTACGGCAATGCCACCGGAACCGTTCGCTGGAACCATTCCTACAGCGGCCGTATATTTTCAAACCTCACCCTGGTGTACAGCGATTTCGATTATACCATTGGTGTTCCCCAGGGAATTTATGCATTCAAATGGCTGTCGCACATCGTGGACAGGGGCCTGAAAAACGATTATACTTTTTACCTGAATTCCAGCAATACCATACAATTTGGCTTTCAATTCACCTATCATACAATCAAGCCTGGCGTTATCGAGCAGACGAGTGAGGAAAGCTTTATCAATGTGATCGATTACCCCGAAGCACATAGCCTTGAAAGTGCGCTGTTCATCAGCAACGAGCAAAAACTCGGTTCCCGGCTTTCGCTGCAGTATGGTTTGCGGTATTCGCTTTTTAATAATATTGGACCGGCTACGATATACGGATATGATGAAAATTATGCCGTAAATGATACCTTGCTATACGGGAAATGGAACCTGTTTAATACATACGGAAACCTTGAACCGCGGCTTGGAATAAGGCTGATGCTGGACGATAAAAGTTCAATAAAGGCCGGTTACAACCGAATGGCCCAGTACTTTCACCTTGCGTCCAATTCAACGGCCACCTTTCCGCTCGATATGTGGTTCTCCAGCAGTCCGAATGTGAAACCGCAGCTGGCAGACCAGGTCGCACTCGGTTATTTCCGGAATTTCCGGAACAATGCATTGGAAGCATCGGTGGAGGTCTTTTATAAACAAATGTATAATTCAATTGATTTTAAAGATCATGCTCAGCTGGTCCCGAATGAATTTCTCGAAGGGGAACTGAGGATAGGCTCAACCCGCTCCTATGGAGCCGAATTCATGGTCAGAAAGCAAACCGGAAAACTAAACGGGTGGATCAGCTATGCCTATATTCATACCCGTCGGAATATACCGGAGATCAATAACGGAGAGGAGTTTCCGCCGCCTTATGACAAACCGAACAATGTTTCTGTAGTCCTTCAGTACGAAATAAACAAACGCTTTGATGCGGCCATTAACTGGGTGTATTCCTCTGCTAATCCGGTCACCGTGCCCCAGGCAGGATATTATTACGGAGGATTATGGATCCCTGAATATTCCGAGCGGGGAGGCATGAGAATTCCCGGAACCGCCTATCACCGGCTGGATTTCTCTTTCAACTATAACTTCTCCATCGGGCGGATGAAGAGTAATCTCAATCTGTCGATCTATAACGTATACAATCGTCATAATGCGTTTGCCGTCTATTTCAGGGATACAGGTTCAAGCTGGAATTCGGACGGGGAACAGTCAGGTTCCGGTGTGGAGGTGGTTAAGATGTATTTGTTCCCCATTATTCCGACGGTTACATTTAACATTAATTTTTAGTCAGCCATGCGGAAAATATTCCTGTTCATCCTTAGTTTATCGGTCTTCATCCTGAGTGGATGCGAGGAGATCATGGATTTACAGTTTGAAGGAAGCGGCTTAAAAACCCTGGTTGTCGAGGGAAAGATCACCACGGATACAACGGCGCACCAGGTAATGCTCTCCTGGACCGGTGATTTTTTTAATAAACCGCCTCAGGATATGGTTACCGGAGCAATCCTTACCCTTTCCGACGGAGAAAAGACCTTCAACCTTTCTGAAACGCAGCCGGGTATTTATAGCACAGATCCCGATGTCTACGGGGAACCCGGGAAAACGTATACCCTTAATATCCGCCTGTCCGACGGAAGGGAGTTCACCGGTTCGGAAGAACTGCAAGCCTGTGCGGAAATTGATTCCATTGCTCAGACAGACAATTACAATCACGGTTACTTTGGCTATGAATATTACGGATACGATTTGTTGTTATATGCCATGGAACCGGAACCGGCCGGCGATAATTATATGTACTTCCTGTACCTCAACGATTCGCTCTGTACGGATTCCTTGTCGGAGGTCCTTTTTGCCTCCGATGAATTTGTGAACGGAAACTACATCAACGGCCTTCCAACCAGTTTTATCGCTGAAGATCAGTTTCTCGGGGATTCTATGAAAGTGACCCTCGAAATGCAGTCCATCACCACGGGCTACAATGAATTCCTGACGGGAATGCTGCTTGAGATCTGGCGCGGTACCCCATGGGACGGACCCCCTGCCAATGTACCCGGCAATATGAATAACGGTGCCCGGGGATATTTCAGGGCTTCGGATGTTAAGCGGAGTACACGGATGTTTTATGCCACACCCAGAAGGGAGTGAGGGAAGAGAAGATGAGCCAGTAGCCAATCGTCAGTAGCCAGCAGTCAGCAGCCATTAGCCAGCAGTCAGCAGCCAACCATCAAAAGCCAACAGCCAACAGCTAACAGCTAACAGACTGGAGCCAGTAGCCTTCTCCCTATTCCTTTTCTTCCTCCATCTCCTTCAGGATCTTTTCAATTTCCTGTTCCGTCTCGAATAATTTGCTT
>JAGDMB010000144.1 GCA_017860375.1 Bacteroidota bacterium
AGGAGAATCTGGCTTTTAAAATATTTTGGAAGGTAATAAATCCGCTGGCTTTTTGCATAAAAATGAATACAAACAATCCCCATGCGATTGTTTGTATTCACCTGAAAAAATCTTTCTATCCTCCTGCGAGCTACTGCAGGATAATCTTCCGGATGTCGATAATGTTATTGCCCGTATCGATCAGCTCAATATAGTACAATCCCATGCCGGTCCACGACGATAAATCCACTTCATACAAAGGTTCTTCCACATTGGTTTCAAAAACGGTTACGCCAAGCTGGTTGACTACCTTTAACCGGTATCCGGCCATCCGGGTGTAATCACCCGTGTTGATGTAAATGTAATCCCGGGCCGGATTGGGGTATATTTTCAGCGTATTTATATTATCCGGAGGTTCTATGCCGGTTAACTCCGCATCAATAATCAGGGTATCGGTGACCGAAATTTCATTGATTACCGTTACTTCCGACGTATCGATAACGGTTACATGCACCGTGTCGTAAACGGGGACCGAATCATAAACCGTGACCAGCTTTTCAATATCGGTATAATAGGTGAAAATACCGGTTGTGTCTGTGCCGGAACCAATCAGGTACCAGTCAGCCGAATCAGGCGAAGCCAGCATGCTGAAATCCTGATTCCAGCTGTCAATGCCCTGGATGTTCAGTATCATGCTATCGATTACAAGTTTTTGTTCAAGGTCGATGACAACAAAATGGGGACTTAAATAATCAGGACCTGAATCATCTCTGTTGCTTGACCACCGGGTTTCGGGATCCCCGTCGTTTGCATATATCACGGGCTCACCAACAAACTCAGTACTGTTGGCTGCAGCAGGTTTATTTATTGCAACGTTCACTCCGGCATTGTATCCCTGAATTTCATACACATTCACCTGTCCATCATCTTCGGAATAATACGATTCAAATTTTAAATACCGGAAACCCTCCATGGGCAGCGGCAGGAACTTAAACTGCAGAATCCGCGAAATGCCTCCGTAATTGACTTCATTATACAAGGTTACCATCTCAGATACCGACAATTTTCGGTTATAAATCCGGATATCATCTATGGTTCCCTTGAAGAATTCTCCATCACAGGCTTCATTCATTGATCTGCTTCCAATACTGAATCCGAAACCGGGGAAAAAGAGCTGAGTGTCAGAAAAAGTTTCCCACATCTTAAGTTCATTGTTGACATACATCCTCACCTCCCCATTGTCGAATGTACAAACGATATACTGCCAGACATTCGGATAAACTTCAGTTGTAATACCCTTCCCCACCCAACCGGCGTCGTTATAATAGGGCATCTCGAGTTTTTGCTGACCATTTTCCAAATTAAAATAAGTAACCGCCAGGTAATGCCAGTATTCTGTCCAGCTGTCTGCATGTTGTGGAAAAGACAGAAGTTTTGCATACAATTCCTGTGCAGAATCTGCATTAATCCACATGGAAATGGTAAACTCCGACTCATATGTATTGCAAATCTGATAATTCACGTCAATATTGTTATTTACCCCGTTAAAATAATAGGCACTGCCTGGATTTCCGAATCGATCGGCGACCAATGTGGCCCCGTTGACTATGCCATCGTAACCGTTTCCACTTTCATCCGCAGCGTCACCGGTGAAAGGATAATACACAATTAAGCCCGCAGTGGGTATCTGCGCAGAGCTGCATAAAGCAATGCTTGCCAATAATAGTAAAATGACTTTTTTCATGATTTCCCTAGTTTTTTTGGTTTAAGTATACTAACCTGTTCGAAATTTTTAATGCCCGATTTGGTGTATATTAAATTACTGCTTTTTGAAGGGGGTATGCAATAATACTATGCTTTATTTATAAACATTACTGTCAATGGAATACGTGAATCGAAATTTTTGCCCGTAAATATTGAATTCCGCAAAGCGGGAAATCCTTTTTTAGTTTCCGTCAGACACCTTTCAAAAAGCGCTCCGGTGTAGTCTTACAAGCGCGATACATGCACCACCTTCTTCGTTTCGAAGAAGGATTCGGTGAAATAATCCCTGAGGTTAAAAACAGTCGCGGCGCGACCGATCGGGGCCAGTTCATCCGTCAGCTCCCCTCCCTTAAGGGCGAGCAGGCCGTTTTTAAGGGCGTGGGTACCGCCCGGGTTTATATTTTTGGAAGTCCATTTCAGCAGGGTGGAAATGTCGGCTACGGCTCTTACCACAATGAAATCGACAGGCATGGACAGCTTTTCAATCCTTTCCGTAAGGGTTTCGCAATTGGTCAGACCAAGCGCCTTGATCACGGCATCTACCACCTTTATTTTTTTCGCAATGGAATCGGCCAGGATAAATTTCACCTGCGGAAAATACACCGCAAGCGGAATGCCGGGGAATCCTCCGCCCGTGCCGGCGTCAAGTACCATCGTGCCCGGTTTAAAGGCGATTATTTTCGCGATGGAAAGGGAATGCAGCACATGATGGAGGTAAAGATTTTCCAGGTCCTTGCGGGAGATGACGTTGATCCGTGCGTTCCATTCCTCATAGAGCGGCTGCAGCGCACGGAACTGTTCCTTCTGGACCGCCGTCAGCGAAGGAAAATATGTTGAAAGGCGTTGCATAGGACAGAAAAGGGAAGATCACATCTTCCCGGGCGTGTTCTTCAGGATGTTGTACAGCAGCTCGCGGGCCCTGAAAAGCTGAGCCTTCACCGTGCCTATGGGCAGCTCAAGCTCTACCGAGATCTCCTCGTAAGAGAGTTCGTTGAAATACCTCAGCTCAATGAGCTTGCGGTACCGGGGCTTTAATTTGGAAACCACCGAACGCATCAGCTTTATCTTTTGATCGTTGATGAGCGATTCTTCGGGATCGAGCACCGGAGCCTGGAGATCCATGCTGGCCTTTTCGTGTTCTTCGTCGTTGTGATCGAGTGAAACATGACTGGCCTTTTTCTTGCGGATAAAATCGATGCAGTTGTTGGTGGCTATTTTAAAAAGCCAGGTACTGAAGGCATAGTTGGGAGCATACTGGGTGATATTCTTGAAGGCTTTTCCGAACGCTTCGATGGTCAGGTCCTCGGCATCGCTGGCATTATTCACCATTTTCAGGAGCATATAATAGATGGCATCGCGGTAACGGCCCATCAATTCGGCGAATGCCCTCTGATCACCATTGGTTGCACGCTGCACCAGCATAAAATCCCGCTGCGCTTTCTCGGAAAGGTTTACATTTACTTCCATGGACGGTTTCTCGCACTTATACGGTTCGATACAAAAAGCACAAAGGTAATAAACAATGAAACAACATCAAAGAGGATCGAATAAAGTAATACATTGTTCTCCTTCAGCCGGATCATGGTATTCTTAATAACGATGACCTGCACAATCAGCCGCAGAAGAAAGGCTCCCAGCACCCAGTACAACATTCCGGGAATGAAGAGAAGCACCACCAGCAGGACATAAAAGCACAGCCGGCTGAAGGGTTCAAGGCCCAGCAGGAATTTGTCCCTTGCCTTGTAAAGCGGAGAAGTGGTCAGATGCCTTTTTTTCTGCCAGATCCATTTTTCAAAGGTGTGACTCGGGACCGAACGCGTATGGCTTTGGTGCGAAAATTCCACGGCTGTGTTCTGCCGTGTAGCATTTTCATTCACGAAAAGGTCGTCATCACCCGATAGCAGGTGAAGATGCCGGCTGAAACCTGCCGTTCCGTTATAAAATGACTTCCGGTACACAAGGTTGCGCCCCACCCCCATGTAAGGGAATCCGCTGATCGCAAAACTCAGATACTGCATGGCTATGATGAGCGTATCGTACCGGATGTACTTGTTCAGCAGTCCTTTCTGGCTGGTATACCCTCCATAGCCAAGCACAATCTGTTTGCCGCCCTGCAAACCGGAAACCATGGTTTTCAGCCACTGATCGCCGGCCGGCTCACAGTCGGCATCGATGAAAACCAGAATGTCGTGTTTCGCTGCCTTTATGCCAATGGTCACGGCCAGCTTCTTGCCGTGCGTGAACTTTTTATCGGCCCGGATGGTAGTGGTGCGCAAATGCGGGTATTGCCCCATGAACTGTCTCAGCAGGGTATCCGTTTCATCCGACGAAGCATCGTCCACCACGATGACCTCGAATTCGGGATATTGCTGCGTCAAAACAGCCGGAAGGTATTTCTCCAGGTTATCGGCCTCATTGCGGGCACAGATGATCACCGAAACCGGCTCTGCGAGAGCCGGCACCTGTTTCTTCCTGGAAAAAGCAACGCGCGAATAAATGCCCAGGTAATAGATCAACTGTACAAGGAAGCAAAAAAGAAAAAAACCGGCAATTATAAACGCCTTGTTATCAATAAGAAAGACTGAAAAATTTGTGCGATCCATACCCGGGTTTCAGCGAAGGACAAGTTTAAGTAAGATTTTTTTTGAAAGCAAGAATTAAGGGTACAAGTATTCAATAGTTTCAAACAGTTGTTTGCCCTTTACTCTTTTGTCTATTATTTCTATCTTTGCCGCCGACCAGCAGCCAAATGCAGTTCAGGCTTGAAAATACAGACAGGGATACGCATGCGCGTGCCGGGATCCTTTCCACCGCACATGGCGAGATCCGCACGCCCGTCTTCATGCCCGTCGGCACGGCAGGAACG
This sequence comes from Bacteroidota bacterium, assembly GCA_017860375.1. Taxonomy (GTDB): domain Bacteria; phylum Bacteroidota; class Bacteroidia; order Bacteroidales; family UBA10428; genus UBA5072. The sequence continues at coordinate 4,610 of JAGDMB010000144.1, forward strand.
GTGAAAGCCGTGCATCAGCGCGAATTAAAAGAGGATGTCGGGGCGCAGATCATCCTGGGGAATACCTACCACCTCTACCTCCGGCCTGGCACTGATATCCTTGCCCGGGCAGGCGGTCTGCACAAATTCATGAACTGGACCGGGCCCATCCTTACCGACAGCGGCGGGTACCAGGTGTTCTCCCTCGCCGATAACCGCAAGCTGACCGAAGAAGGCGCTGTGTTCAGTTCGCATATCGACGGATCGAAACACCGGTTCACACCCGAAAACATTGTGGACATCCAACGGCAGATCGGTGCCGATATAATCATGGCCTTTGATGAATGCACATCCTATCCGTGTGATCACCGCTATGCCCTGAAATCCGTAAACCTTACCCACCGCTGGCTGGAGAGAGGGTACCGGCGTTATTCCGAAACTGAAGGGCTGTATGGATATTCCCAGGCCTTTTTCCCCATCGTGCAGGGGAGCGTATATGCCGACCTGCGCAGCGCATCGGCCAGCGAAGTGATCCACTATGATGCAGCGGGTTATGCCATCGGTGGACTTTCGGTGGGCGAACCGGAGGAGCAGATGTACGAAATGGTGGAGATCGTGACCGGCATCCTGCCTGCCAACAAACCCCGCTACCTGATGGGTGTCGGAACGCCGGCCAATATCCTCGAAGCCATCAGCCGGGGCATTGACATGTTCGACTGCGTGATCCCCACCCGGAACGGCAGGAATGGTATGCTGTTCACCCGTAACGGTATACTGAACATCCGCAACCAGAAATGGAAGGATGACTTTTCGCCGGTGGATGCCGATGGAACAATTTTTGCTGACACACAATATTCAAGGGCTTATCTGCGTCATTTAGTCATCTCGGGTGAGATCCTGGGAGCACAGATCGCTACCCTTCACAACCTGGGCTTTTTTATGAGGCTTCTGGCAGAAGCACGAACGAAAATTACGGAAGGAACCTTCGGACCATGGAAAAAACAAATGGCAGAACAATTATCGGCAAGATTGTAAAAGGATCTTCCCTGCTGATCATCGACCGATACATCATCCGGAAGTTCCTGAGCACTTTCTTTTTTTCCATTATCCTTATCATGTCCATTGCCGTGGTGCTGGACTTTTCCGAAAAGATAGACGACTTCCTTGAAAGCCACGCTCCGCTGAACAAGGTGATATTTGATTATTACCTGAACTTCATTCCCTATTTTGCCTCCCTGTTCAGCCATCTGTTCACCTTTATCGCGGTGATCTATTTCACATCGCGGATGGCCTACAACACGGAATTTATAGCCATACTCAGCAACGGGGTGAGCTTTAACCGTATCTTGTATCCGTATTTTATTTCCGCCCTTATCATCACCCTGTTTTCGTTTACGCTCAACAATTTTGTCATTCCTCATGCCACGGCAAAAAAGCAGGTCTTTGAAGAGCAGTATTACCACCGGGCACCCCGCGTGTTCAGCGACCGGAATATCCACAGACAGATCAGTCCCGGTGTCTTTATCTACCTCGAGAACTATAACACCTACAACAACAGCGGCAGGCTGTTTTCCATGGAGAAATATGAAAATGGCGAACTGGTATCCAAGCTGATGTCCAAGGAGGTCCACTGGGATTCCACTACCAACAAATGGAGGGTCAGGGATTACATGATCCGCAACTTCGATGGAGAAAAACAGATCCTTATCACGGGCAAGAGCATTGATACCGCGATGAACATAAGTCCGGAGGAATTTAAAAGACGCGACAATGCCGTGGAGGCCATGAACCTGCCCGAGCTCAACCGGTTCATCAAAAGGCAGAAGATGCAGGGGGCATCCAACCTCAACGAGATCCTGATCGAAAAACACAA
>JAGDMB010000145.1 GCA_017860375.1 Bacteroidota bacterium
TGTTTCACCGTGACATTAAGATTGGCGAACAATACCTTCGCGACCGGTTTAAAAATAAGAATGAGCTGGTGGATGCCAACATTGAGGTTCTCCGGGCAGGTTACAATTACGCCGAGACGCTGGAAGCCATTGCCACAGTGTTTGAGGTAAAACCATCCGAGAAAGGACCCGGGCTTTACCGCAATATCAACGGGAACATTGCCATCGCCTGGGGGTTATTGGCAGCGGCAGAGCGGGCAAAACGAAGGCTTTACCTCGGATCCTACCCGATAACTCCGGCATCGGAAATATTGCATGAGCTTACCAAGTTGAAAAACCTCGGTGCCATTGCCTTTCAGGCTGAAGATGAGATTGCCGGCGTATGCTCCGCCATAGGGGCGTCTTTTGCAGGATGCCTGGGCGTCACTTCGACATCAGGTCCCGGCTTATCGCTTAAGGGCGAAGGGATAGGTCTTGCCGTTATTACGGAACTGCCGCTCGTGGTAGTGGATGTTCAGCGCGGAGGCCCGTCTACCGGGTTGCCGACCAAAACCGAACAGGCGGACCTGATGCAGGCATTGTACGGGAGACATGGGGAAAGTCCCTGTATCGTGCTGGCTGCATCCACTCCCGCCGATTGTTTTGATTACGCATATGAAGCGGCAAGGCTTTCCATGGAGCACATGACCCCGGTCATACTCCTGTCGGACGGATACCTTGCCAATGGCTCAGAATTATGGAAAATACCAAAGGTTGATGATCTTCCTGCTATCCATCCCCCGCTGGTGGAAGATAACGATCCTTCCTATCAGCCCTATAACCGCGATCCAAAAACCCTGGCACGCTATTGGGCTATGCCCGGTCAGGTAGGGCTTCGGCATCGGGTCGGCGGACTGGAAAAAGCCGATGTCACGGGTGAAATTTCCTACGATCCGTTTAACCACGAGATCATGACCTACACACGGCAGGAAAAAATCAAACGGGTGGCTGACAGGATACCCCTGCAGAAAGTAATGGGGAAGGCGAAAGGTGATCTGCTCGTGGTAGGATGGGGAGGCACATACGGCGCCCTTTTTACCGCCGTAAAAGAAATGCAGGCGGATAAGAACAACGTGAGCCTGGCCCAGTTCAATTACATCAATCCCCTGCCCTCCAATACGGCTGAGATATTCTCCGGATTTAAGCATATTGTGGTGTGTGAACTCAACATGGGTCAGTTTGCCAATTACCTCCGAAGCCAGTATCCCCAGTTCTCCTATCTCCAGTGCAATAAAATTCAGGGCCTGCCCTTTTTAATATCCGAATTGAAAACGAAGTTTAAAGCGATACTTAAAGAAACAAAGTCATGACTTTTGAAGGCGACCATACAATAATAACCGCAAAGGATTTTAAAATGGACAAACCCGCGCGCTGGTGCCCGGGTTGCGGCGGACATGCGGTACTGGCCGCGGTGCAGCGTGTACTTCCTTCATGCGGAACGAAAATCGAGGATGTGGTTTTTGTCTCCGGTATCGGATGTTCTTCGCGGTTTCCCTATTATATCAATACATATGGATTCCATGGCCTGCATGGGAGGGGAGCGGCCATTGCCACCGGAATTAAAATCGCAAATCCGAACCTGAGTGTATGGCTGATTACCGGCGACGGCGATTCGATGGCCATTGGCGGCAACCATTTTATTCATCTTCTGCGCAGAAATCTTGACATCAACATCCTGTTGTTTAATAATAAAATTTACGGACTGACCAAGGGGCAATATTCGCCGACCACACCCAAGGGCACCGTTACCAAATCTTCCCCTGACGGCACCATTGAAAATCCGTTTTTGCCGGGGGAACTGGCCATGGGTGCACAGGGAACCTTCTTTGCCAGAGTTGTCGATAACGACCTTGAAATGATGACGGATGTGTTCACACAGGCGGCAAAGCATAAAGGCACTTCACTGGTTGAAGTGCTGCAGAACTGTGTTATATTCAATGACGACATCCACAGGGAAATTTCGGATAAGAACCTTCGCGAGGAAAACCAGTTGTACCTCAGGCACGGACAGCCGATGATTTTTGGAAAGAACAAGGATAAGGGCATTATCCAGAGCGGGAGCAAATTCATCGTGGTGAATATCGGTGAGCATGGTGTCCGCAAAGAAGATATCCTCATTCATGACGCCTACAAACATGATGATACGCGGCATTACATGCTGGCCCGCATGATCCTGCCCGAGTACCCTGTCGCCATGGGTGTGATCCGCTCCACCGAAAGCACGGTATATGAGGAAGCCCTGTACAATCATCTGGAACTTGAACAGCATAAATCCGTCATCAAAACCGTTGATGATCTCCTCACCAGCGGTAATACGTTCAGGCTGGGATGAACGGTGAGGGGTAAGCGGTAAGGGGTGTTTGGTAATCGGCGTTCAGCGTTCGGCGTTCGGCGTTCAGTGTTCAGCGTTCGGTTCGGTGTCGGGTAATCGGGTTTCAGCGGATTATACCCTGTTTTCTACTCCCGGGAAATAAAAAAAATAATACATTTGTACCTGTTTACCTTTAGCAACAAAGTGATCAACGCACAATGGCAGGACAAATGAAATGTTCCGGAATCATCCAGTCATGGTTGTCTCTGACAGTACTGGCCTTGCTATCACTTCTGTCATCCTGCAAGAAAGAGGATGACATCCCTCAGGATGATAATATCCAGGTATCCCAATGGCTGTACGACTGGATGAAGGATGTGTATTTCTGGAACGATAAATTGCCTGACGCAGTCAATATCGAGGAAAAAACAGATCCTGAAGCCTTCTTTTATGAACTCCTTTATGATGAAGAGGATAAATGGTCGTACATTACCGATGACTGGAAATCGATGGAGGCGGAATTGTCTGGCACGCCTGTGTCTATGGGATATTCGCCAGCCTTTGGATTGTTCTCGGGGACCAGCCGTGTTTTCATCGTTACGGAATACGTGTATCCGGGTTCACCCGCCCACAACGCGGGTCTGAAACGCGGAGATATCATCCTCACCATCAACGGTGAAAACATGGACACCAGCAATTATTATGATCTCTACAGCCAGTCGAGTTATACCGCCGGACTTGGCGTGTATGCCAACAACACCATTACCCTGTCGGGAAAAACCATTACGATGACAGCCGCCTCATTCCAAGCCGATCCGCTTATTTTTGATTCGGTTTACGCGATCGCTGACAGAAAGATCGGATATATGGTGTATACCGAATTCATAACCGGTGAAAACGATCAATACCTTGCGACCCTCGATCGGATTTTTGACCGGTACAAAAGCATCGGAATTTCCGATGTCATCATTGATCTGCGTTACAATCCGGGCGGTGAAATTGACGCTTCAGGCCACCTTGCATCCGCACTTGCCCCATACAGCGTGGTAAGCAGTTCGAGCATTTTCGTCACTTTTCTTTATAACAAGGATTTGCAGGCGTATATTAAGAAAAAGGAAGGTCCGGAATCCGAAAACCTTATCTATAAATTTCCGGCCAATTCGCATAACATGGACTTCAGCCGCGTGTATTTCCTTACCACATCTTTTTCGGCTTCCGCCAGCGAACTGCTGATCGTTGGCCTCCGGCCATACATGGATGTGGTGGTGGTCGGCGAAAGTACGTATGGTAAATATACCGGCATGTGGGTTATATACGATTTTGATGAACCGCCGGCGCACAACTGGGCCATCCTTCCCATCGTATTGAAATATGCCAATTCCCTTGGTTATACCGATTTTAAGAACGGTCTTGAACCGGATATTGCGTTGGAGGATAATCTTTTTCAGGCGAAGCCGTTTGGTGACACGGAAGATCCTATTTTAAGCGCCGCCCTGGAGGACATCACCGGATTATCCCTGAAATCGGCACGATCGATGGAAAAGCCCGGATACATGAGGCTGGATAAAGGGAAAGACCGGCTGAGGAGAAATATTTTTATTCCCGGTAAAATTCAACAAGGAGTCTTATCTTCGCATTAAACCGATACGCTATTTCTATTAAAATAACCAGATATGACCAACAATTTTCGCAGGTACCTTGCAGCAGGAGTTATAATAATGTGCATGACCCCATCTTTTTCGCAGGTGGATCCGTTCATCAACCTGGGCGCCGGGTATGATTATAATCTCAACAAGTATTATGAAATGAACCAGTGGACCATGTACGAAGGTAAAACGGATTTTAACGTGAGCGGAGACTTTGGCCTGCAATTGGGTAAAAATGCCCGGTTTCACGCACTGTTTAATTACGTGCAGTTCACCTACGGTCAAACCAATACTGATCCCTCGGAAGACCTTACTGAATGTGAAATGCGTGTCAGCTCTTTAAGCCTTACCCCTGCGCTGGACGTCAGGGTATGGTCACTTAAAAAACTTGATTTTTATGTAACAGCCGGCTACCTGATGGAATGGGTTGTGGACATGGAGGAGACAAACCTGTGGAAAGACGGCAGTACCACCAGCGAAATCTATATGGATAATAATTATAACAGCTTTATGAGCGGTCCTACCGGAGGGATCTTTTTAAAATACAACATCAGCAAAAACCTGGGGATCACTTTCGAGCCCAGTTATACCTATTTCCTGAAGAAATTCTACGATAAAAGCGAGATTGGCAATCTGCAAAGGATCAGTGTGGGTATCGGAGTGGAATACCTGTTCCTGCTGAAGCACAAGAAAAAGACGGATGGATTTGAGGAATAGAAGAAACCTGAATTCCTTCGTGAATCCTTGCTCCGTTATTTCTTTATAAACTCAACCCTGCGGTTAAGCGCTTTGTTCGAGGGGGTATCGTTGGCGGCAATCGGCTGACCCTCACCTTTGCCGTCGGTTTCCATCCGCGAAGCGTCAATCCCGAAATTCCGGCTCAGTTCATTTTTAACTGCCGCAGCACGGCGTTTTGAAAGGTCGAGGTTGGAGGCATCGGCACCGTCGCTGTCGGTATGCCCCACGATCTGTATCTTCACATCGGCGTTTTCTTTCAGCACTTTGGCAATTTCATTCAGTGCTCCGTAGGATTCGGGCTTTACTTTATCACTGTTCACATCGAAATAGATACCGTAACTTACTATCTTCCCTTCTGTCAGCAGTTTACTGCGCATATCGGGGGCAGCCGATGTAAAGCGTATATTGGTGATATACGGAAATCCGTTTTGTCCCCACAAAGAAAACCGTAACCGGTTGTATTTGACCTGCTGATACAAAACGGTCGGGAGATCGAGTGCTTTCTGACCCTTATGGTAAATGCGCAACCTTCTTTTCTGCACCCAGATGATCACGTGATTCAGTTTGTTTACATCCAGTGGTGCCAATTCGGTTCTGCCATCCAGCACTTGTTCAGCACCCTCAGAATATCCCTGCACACCCCAGTGGTCGTCGGTACATTCCACATGCACCCCTCCGGATCCCGGATATAACTGGTCATTCAGGTACTCCCCTTCACCCTGGTACAACGCAATGGTAAAACCGCTGTGCGGATACTCTTCGTCCTGGGGGGCAGCCACCACATCGAATTCGAGGATAAAATTATCGGGCAGCGAAATATCGTGCATCAGGTTGTACACGTTATCAGACGAGTTCATGTAAAGCCAGTTCCCCGGATAATTATTCAGAGTGCGCACCTCACCGCTGCCGTTGGTGGTCCACAACGCAGGGAAATCACCTACGGCATCCTGGGAGAAATCCTCGAAAAAGAGCACTTTGTCGCCGGGAATGAAATCGTACTTGGTATAACTCTGCAGCCCTGGCTGCTGTTTTTCCGTTACGGCCTTTCCTTCCTGTGAAGACTTCGTGGATTCCGGGTCATCCTTGCTTACGGTCTCTTCCTGCTCGTTTCCGTTGCTTCCACTTTCCTCAGCCGCTTCCTCATTCTCGTTATTCTCATTGTCTTCACCCGTCACAGCCTCTTCCACCCCTTCCTCGGCAGCATCAAGGCCTTTGTCAATGGCCTCGTCGACATGCTGGTTAGCCCTTTCATTGACCTGGTTCTTGACCTTACCGGGTATATTGATCTGCGCGCTGGTGCTGCCCGTCATTGCGGCGATCAAAAGGATTATAACAAAACTCAATAGGGATTTCATTGTTTGAAATGGTTAGATTGATATTTGGATTTCCTCTATGTAAATTTATAACATAGAATGAATGGGTATTGCGAAATACCTTAAAATATTTTTCCATTGATCGGGGGATTCTATTCGTTTGTCGATTTTAATTAGTCTTTGTTTTTGAATACGATATCTTTGCTGCCTTATTTAAAAATCCAAAAATAATGAAGCAAGTATTTCTTCTATCATTCATGATTTTATCGCTGGTGGGTTGCAACAGCAAAAAAGTACAGCTTTGTACCAGCACCTGGCAGGATGTACCCATTGTTATTGACGGACAAAATAACGACTGGGGCGGAACTTTACGCTATTCCGATACCACAGCAAGGCTCAGATACGACGTAAGAAACGACTCCGAAAATCTTTACC
>JAGDMB010000146.1 GCA_017860375.1 Bacteroidota bacterium
AAAGCAAAGGGAAAATGCTTTATTTTGAACATGTCGATGCCGCCCTGACCAAAACGATCGATTCTGTAAAGCTCAGGAATTCCGGTACGTTTCATTTTTCAGCACAGGTAAAAATGCCCGATTTCTATCAGCTGCGGCTTGAAAACAACCAGATCATCAGTCTGCTTGTCAAACCTTCCGAGTCTATCAAGGTGAATGCCAACGGAAACCAAATGACAAGCTCACTGGAAATTACCGGTTCTTCTGAATCGGAAAACCTGAATAAGCTAATCCGCTACCTTAACGAAACCAGGGTAAATCTCGATTCTGTTGGCCGGTTGTATGCATCAGCAACTGCGGATACGATGCGTGAAAGACTTTACAAAGAATATACCGGAATACTGGAAAGCCATCGGAAGTATAGCATGGCGTACCTGCTGACCCATACGAATTCACTGACCTGTATCTATGTTCTTTACCAGGAGTTATCACCCGGAAATTATGTTTTTTATAAAACCAAAGACCTGCAATTCTTCAAAATCGTCAGGGATACCCTGAATAAGTATTATCCCAAATCCAAGCATGTCATTGCTTTTCGCAAGAATGCAAATCGCATTTTAAACAACTACCAGTCGCAGGTATTGATGGAAATGGCAGATACCGTCAAAACGGGTCTTCCTGCAGTCGAACTAAAAGACATGAACGGCAAGGTTCGCAAGCTTTCGTCGCTAAAGGGAAAATACGTTCTGCTCACCTTCTGGGCCTCATGGAATGAAGATTGCATAGAACAGAATCTTCTGCTGAAAGAAGTGTATCAAAGATACTACCGGCAAAATTTTGAGATCCTGCAGGTTTCCTTCGACAATTCACCGGAGGAATGGAAACATGCCATCCGTTTTGACGAATTGCCCTGGCTTAGTGTTATTGATCCCACGTTTCCCCGCTCTGCCATTGCGGCTAACTATAATGTGCAAAGCCTGCCTTCCAATTATCTGATCGATAAGGATAATGCCTCCATACTGGCAAAGGATATAAGTCCGGATCAATTGATGGTGAAGCTGTCGGAATTATTAAACTAAATCCTTTCTGCGTGGCTGAAAGAACCAAAATATTTTTCATCTCCGATGCCCACCTTGGACTTTATCCGGCGAACCGAAGCTTTGAACGTGAAAAAATGCTGGTTCAATGGCTCGACAGTATAAAAGGGGAGGCATCCGAAATCTACCTGCTGGGCGATATTTTTGATTTCTGGCATGAATACCGAAAGGTTGCCCCCAGGGGTTTCACCCGTTTCCTGGGCAAACTGGCCGAAATGTCGGACAGCGGAACGAAAATCCACTTTTTCACAGGCAACCATGATGTATGGGTTTATGATTACCTTCCTTCGGAAATCGGGTTGACGCTTTACCGTGAGCCTATCGTCCGGGACCTTGACGGCGTCCGCTTTTTCATCGGCCATGGTGACGGACTCGGCAGGGGTGATAATGGGTATAAGATCTTAAAAGCGGTTTTTACGAACCCTGTCCTTCAATGGCTCTTTAGTCTCATCCATCCCAATCTGTCTTTTGCTTTTGGTCATCGCTGGTCGCGTTCAAGCCGCTTCGCCAAGGGAATAATTGCAGAACCCTACCGGGGTGATGAACGCGAATGGCAGGTCGCTTTTGCCCGTGAAACTATAAAATCCAGGCCGTTTGATTACTTTATCTTTGGCCATCGTCATCTGGCCTTTGATATCCGTATTGGTGAAAAAACCCGGGTTATCAACCTGGGAGACTGGATCACGAACTTCACGTATGCAGTTTGGGATAACAAAACCCTGGAACTCCATTCCATTCTGCCGGAAAAGGAGAAGGGAATACTGAGGAAAACCATCCAGGGATAGAGCAATAAAACAGGAAAAATAGCAGGAGGATAGAGCGAATGCTCTAAAAAAATCCCGGATTCATGGAAACCGGGATTTTTTATCGCTTATGACTTTAATTAGATCAGTGAAGTGGCCAGGGTAACGCCAACCACCACGATCGAAACCATACTCATCAGTTTAATCAGGATGTTCAGGGATGGGCCGGAGGTATCCTTGAAAGGATCGCCAACCGTGTCACCGACAACAGCTGCCCTGTGGCAATCACTGCCTTTACCGCCAAAGTTTCCTTCTTCAATGAATTTCTTGGCGTTATCCCATGCCCCCCCCGAGTTGGCCATGAAAATGGCAAGGATGAAACCGGTGGCTGTACTGCCTATTAATAGTCCCATTACACCTGCAGGGCCAAAAACCATACCGGTAACGACGGGAGGATCCCTTTTATTTCGCGGAACTGACGGCGAACTTCATCCACCATGGCTTGTGCAGCTCGGCCTACCGCATTCATGGAAAGCCCACAGAAAAGGAAGGCGGCCATGGAGCCGATAAAAGCTCCTACCAGCACCCTTGGATTCATGAGATCAATACGGAAGTAGGTCATGACATCCTGAATACCTGCGTTGTGAATTTCTATACCTGTTGCGGATTGAAAAGCAGCAGCCTTTTCAGGTAGCCTGGCCAGGCCCACCTTGATTTCCTCCACATAAGAGGCCAGTAAGGCAAGAGCGGTGAGAGCAGCCGAACCAATGGCAAAGCCTTTACCGGTTGCAGCTGTTGTGTTACCCAGTGAATCAAGGGCATCGGTACGTTTGCGCACTTCGGGAGCCAGGTGGCTCATTTCGGCATTACCGCCTGCATTGTCAGCAATAGGACCGTATGCATCTGTTGCCAGAGTGATACCCAGGGTGGAAAGCATACCTACAGCCGCTATACCAATACCATAAAGGCCCATGCTGATATTTTCAAAAGCAAAGTTGGATGCAAACAGGTAAGCCAGGATAATGGCGGTAGATACAATTAATACCGGAAATGCCGTGGATACCATTCCGGTACCAATGCCACTGATGATTACCGTGGCCGGACCCGTTTTTGAGGCATTGGCTATACGTTTGGTAGGCCTGAAACCCGATGAAGTAAAATATTCGGTGGTTTTACCGATACCGATACCGGCTACAAGTCCAATAAGCATTGCACCCCATACACCTGCATAATTGGGGATCTTCAGTACCCACAAAATCAGAAATGCAAACACGGCAATAAAGAATGAACTTATATTCACTCCGCGCCCGAGGGAGGCAAGAAGTTGCTTTTGTGAAGCACCTTCCTTTGTACGCACCAGGAATATTCCCAGGATTGAAAGTACTATACCTACAGCTGCAATAAGCATCGGAGCAATTACTGCATTGAACTGCGTGGTGGCGGGATCAAAACCGGAAAAACCGGCAGCTGCCAGACCGGTGGCAGTGAACCCTGTTGCACCCAGTGCTGCAGTTGAAAGAATGGAACCGCAATACGATTCATAAAGGTCAGCACCCATGCCGGCCACATCGCCCACATTATCACCAACATTGTCAGCAATGGTGGCAGGATTCCGGGGATCATCCTCGGGAATACCGGCCTCAACTTTGCCTACCAGGTCAGCGCCCACGTCGGCAGCCTTGGTGTAAATACCACCGCCCACGCGTGCAAAAAGGGCCTGGGTGGAAGCTCCCATACCGAAAGTAAGCGTGGTGGTGGTGATGATGATGAGCTTCATCGAAGGATCACTGGCAATAGCCAGATTCGTTGTGTTATCCAGCGCGCCAACGATATAATTCAGGGCGTAGAACCAGATGGAAATATCAAGCAATCCAAGACCCACAACGACCAGTCCCATTACAGCACCTGACCGGAAGGCAATCCTTAATCCATGGTTCAGCGATTTCTGAGCCGCGTTAGCCGTCCGGGCAGAAGCATACGTTGCCGTTTTCATGCCAAGAAAACCCGAAAGACCGCTGAAGAAACCGCCGGTTAAAAAGGCAAAAGGCACCCAGGGGTTCTGAATTCCTAAACCATAGGCAAGAATTGCAAAAACAGCCGTTAAGATAAGGAATACAAGGGTAACAACCTTGTACTGCTGTTTCAGATAAGCCATAGCCCCCTCACGGACATACTGGGCTATTTTCTTCATCGTATCGGTGCCTTCCGATTCTTTCAGCATCTGCCTGTAGAAAAAATAGGCAAATCCTAAAGCCAGAATTGATCCGACAGGAACTAACCAGAATAAATTATTCAACATAGGTCATATTGCTTAATGGTTAATAAATTAGAAAAATAATAAAATCGATTGATTTACAAATACATACAAGTGAATTTTATAAAAATACGGCGGTAAAGATAATACTTTTCTCCTACCGTGAAAGGAGAATAACTCCATTTTTTGAACCATAGTTTTTACCCTTTGGAGAGAGGAGGGAGAAAATCCGGTTTAAAGCAAATAAGGCAGTATTGCCTTTCTGTTTTTTGGATAGTCGGGAAACTGTTCGTTGTACCATTTGTGGTTGGACAGCGCCCGCGGGACAAGGTTGGCAAATGTCCACAGGGCAAACGAAAGTCCGGCCAGCGACCAGGTAGCCATCGCCCAGCCTGTCCACTCCAGAAGTTCACCAAAATAATTCGGACAGGAAATCCACCTGTATAAACCGCCGCGCGGTATTTTATATCCCGTCTCGCCCGGACGGCGAAGGCTGAACAACACATGATCGGCGTGTTGATTGATTGCGAACCCGGCAACGAAAAGGACCATTCCGCCTATGAAACGGATATCGCTCAGCCAGCTCACCGGATAATCCAAAGAAAAATGGAAAAGATGCAAGCCGTTGAAAAATGTGTTGGCTGCATTGAAGAAAATACCCATACCAATAATCAGGAGGGGCATGTCTCTTTTTGCACTGCTGAAGCGAAAGGGGAAAATAAAGGACCGGTGCAGGTAATGCACTTCCCAAACGATCAGAAAAACCAGCATGGTGATGCTGCGCTGACCGCTGCCGGTCAAATAATATACAAGCATCAGCACGGCCGACGGTGCTTCCATAAGGATCCACCCTAGACGGTTCGACAGGTTAGGGCCCCACCCTTTCCGCAAATGCCTTCCATACGGTGCGGAAATATATAAAAGCAGCAGAAAAGTACCAACAGCAAGCGCTATCCAAAAGAGCTGGAGAAAATTGAAAAGATTGAATGACGGGAAAAGCATTATACAGGTTTTTGTTTATGCACTAAATGTAGGTACAATAATTTCAAATGGCAAAATAATTGTTGACTTGTATTGTTGTTTTTCCTAATTTGCCCGTATCAAACCGTTATGTTATGTTAAAGGCAATTTCGTTACTCTTCATCCTGTCATTTATTTGTTATACAAGCTTTTCACAGAATCCGCTTCCGGATCCTTCTGAAACAGTAAGGTCAATCATTGAATCTATGGAAGAATCAGGCCGCCTGCCTGAGGATTTCTCCGACCTTTTGGATAACCTTGCCCTGTTCCGTGAAAAACCGCTTAACCTCAACCAGGCTGAAAGGGCGGATTTGGAAAAATTTCTGTTTCTGACCGATTTCCAGGTGCAAAGTCTCCTGGATTACCGCAGGGAACACGGCCCCTTTTTAACCCTGTATGAACTGCAGCTGGTGATTGGATTTGACAGTACCACCATCGCGTTTCTGCTGCCTTATGTTTCAGCAGGTGATAAAGGAACGGACAACCGGTTGGTTGCCAAAAACATCATCCGCAAAGGAGATCATGAGATCTTCCTGAAAGAACAACGGGTACTTCAAACCCCGGAGGGATACCGTGAAATGCCGGATTCGGCATCCCCGGGGAAAACCTCGACCCGGTATGCCGGCAGCCGCGACAGGTTGCTGGTACGGTACCGCTATCAGGTACAGAAAAGACTCTATTGCGGACTGACCATGGAAAAGGATGCCGGAGAAGAATTTTTCACCGGGTCAAATCCGTATGGTTTTGATTTCTATTCAGGCTATGTACAGATAAATAACCTGGGTCCCTTAAAATCTCTGCTGGCAGGGGATTACCAGGTGACAGCCGGTCAGGGGCTGACCCTGGGTGCCGGCTCTGCTTACGGAGGATCTTTTTTTCCATCCACATTGTACCGGCGGCCGGAGCCGCTTAAAAAATACGGATCAACCGATGAATCTCTTTTTCTGAGAGGCATAGCGGCATCCGTTGCGGTAAGAAATTTTACCTTTCTTGCCTTCTTTTCCCTGAAATCCCTGGATGCCAATATTACCGATACCCTCTCTTCCGGTGAAAGGGTATTCTCTGCTTTCCGCGAAACAACCTATCACCGGACCGCTTCGGAGATCAGCGACGAAAAGGTCATTTCCGAAACTGCCGTTGGTGCAACAGCCGTGTATAAAAACCGGTGGCTGAAAATCGGCTCGACTTTAGTAAGGTATGCATATAGTGGTACAAAACAAAAACCGGATGAATTGTACAACAAATATGAATTTTGGGGTAACCGGCTTTTGAACGCAGGACTGGATTATACTATGTCGTTTCGAAAACTTCAGCTCTTTGGTGAAACTTCCTGGGGCAATGATGCATTTGCCACGCTGAACGGAGCCCTGCTGAACGCCCATCCGCTGGTCAGTTTTTCATTGCTCCACCGGTATTATGATCCGCAATATTACGCGCGTTATTCAAGTGCCGTTTCCCAGAATACCCGCCCCTGCAACGAAAATGCCTTTTATATCGGTTCTGCCTTTCATCCGGTGAGGTTCCTGAACATAACCGCATATGCTGATTTCGTTCGTTTCCCCTGGATGACTTATGCCGCACGTCAGCCATCGTCGGGTTCTGAATTTTTTGTGCAGGCGGATCTCATGGTCCAAAAAGACCTTAGTTTATACCTGCGGTTCTTGAATAAATCGACCGGTATGAACTATACCGTTGAAGATTCTCCCGTACCGGTCATGCAAAACCAGAAAAGCAATTCAATTCGACTGCACATCCGTTACACAGTCAGCCAAAAATTGCAGGTACGGAGCCGTGTGGAATTTAAAACCGTCGTTGCAGACAGCACGGAAAAGGCAGAAGGCTTTATGCTTTACCAGGATCTCGTATACAGGTTTTCCCGGATACCGGTTCAGCTTTCCATGCGGTATATGGTGTACAGGACTGACAATTATGCAGCAAGGATCTACGCGTATGAAGACGATGTATTGTATTCTTATTCTATACCGGCCTTCTTTGATGAAGGGAACCGCAGTTACCTGATGGCACGGTATGATGTCTGCAAAAACCTCACGATCTGGCTTAAATGGGGACTAACCGTCATGGAAGATGCCGCCACCCTGGGAACAGGGCCGGATGAAATTGAGGGGAATGCAAAATCAGAAGCAAAACTGCAGGTTCGCCTGGTTTTTTAGGTTGTTTCTTCCTTATTCGTCTGATTTATTGAGGAATTGGTCGATTTTTATTGCATTTATGAAAGAGGAACATCAATTTTGTACCCGGATTGATCCATTTTGATCCTTTTTTGTTTCTTATTCAATAGCGTTTGAGAAAATGTCAGGAGGTTTGATGAAAAGAATTGCAATACTGATTTTATGGATAGCATATGCCTTAGCAGGTAACAACGTTCAGGCACAATCGGGAGGTTTCGATCCTTCCACCATGCAGAAAAACGGTGTCATTTCCGGAAAAGTGATGGATGAAAGGACGGGGGAATTTATTGAATATGCCATTGTAAGTATTTACAGACAAAAGGACTCCGTACTGGTGACAGGAACCATAACAGACCCCCAGGGTGCATTCCGTATCAAAGATTTGGCCTATGGCATGTATTATATGGAAGCAAGCTTTATAGGCTACGACAAATTGCGACTGAACAAGATTACGATCACTCCGCAAAAACCTGCCCTGAATGTGGGCGAACTTAAAATCATGCCCGCATCGGTGAATATCGATGCGGTGGTGGTAACAGCGGAAAACAATGTAGTGGAATACAAAATCGACAAGAAGGTGGTCACCCTGGGACAGGATATGACATCCGCCGGGGGAACTGTAGCACAAGCCCTTGAAAACACGCCCTCCATTGAAGTGGATATCGAGGGTAACGTAACCCTTAGGGGAAGTTCCAACTTCAAAGTGCTGATTGATGGAAAACCCAGTGTTATTCAAGGCAGCGAAGCCCTTGAACAGATACCGGCCAGTTCCGTTCAGAATGTGGAGATCATTACCAATCCATCGGCCAAGTATGACC
The DNA here is from genome assembly GCA_017860375.1 of Bacteroidota bacterium. Lineage (GTDB taxonomy): Bacteria > Bacteroidota > Bacteroidia > Bacteroidales > UBA10428 > UBA5072. The sequence goes on from JAGDMB010000146.1 coordinate 8,101, forward strand.
CCGATGGCGCAGCCGGTATCATTAACCTGGTGATGAAAAAACAAAAACAGCTCGGCCTTAATGGCGTTATTAATGCTTCTATTGGCACACATAATAAGTATTCTACTGATTTCCTGTTAAATATGCGGAAAGAAAAAATAAATATCTTCCTCGGGGGTGAATATGCCAATTTCAGTATGTACAATGAGGGCCATTCCGAACGAAGCGTATTTAGCGGAGATACGACCTTTTACACACTGTCTGACCGCGAAGGTGTATTTCACCGTTCGGGTTATTCCGTAAAGGCCGGTGCTGACTATTATATCACAGACAAGAGCACCATCACGTTACAGGGCAGTTTGGGTAAACGTAATTTTGACATGAATTCCGACAGTAAGTTTCATGAATACGCCGATCCGCAAAATTCAGATCTGTATTACACGGAAGAAAATCTTTCACCCCACGGAAACCGCTACTATAATATTTCTTTGGAT
>JAGDMB010000147.1 GCA_017860375.1 Bacteroidota bacterium
GTTCGACGTTCGACGTTCGGCGTTCAGTTCGGTGTTCGACGTTCAGCGTTCAGTGTTAAGCGTTCCGTGTTCGATGTTCGTTTTTTCTTCCTACCGTAATTCGAAGTTCTTCCCCAGGTACACTCTTCGAACCTGTTCATCCTCGGCCAGCTCTTCAGAAGTACCCTGTTTCAGGATTTCGCCTTCGAATAACAGGTAAGCACGATCCGTAATGGAAAGGGTTTCGTGCACATTATGATCGGTGATCAATATACCTATGTTTTTATCCTTGAGTTTGGAAACGATCGATTGAATATCCTCTACCGCAATAGGATCAACACCGGCAAAGGGCTCATCGAGAAGAATAAAATGGGGTTTCAGTGCCAGGGCCCGGGCTATTTCCGTACGCCGTCTTTCACCTCCCGACAATTGTATACCCAGGTTCTTCCGGATCTTCTGCAGACCAAATTCATTGATCAGCGATTCTGTCCGGGACCGCTGTTCCTCTTTTGGCATTTTTGTCATCTCCAGGATGGCCCTGATATTATCTTCCACGCTGAGACGACGAAACACAGAAGCCTCCTGCGAAAGGTAACCGATACCCTTCTGCGCCCTCCGGTAAACCGGTTCATGCGTGATATTTTCATCCTCAAGATAAATTGTACCCTCATTGGGGGATATCAGGCCCACGATCATATAAAAAGAGGTAGTCTTGCCGGCTCCGTTCGGTCCGAGTAGTCCCACGATCTCACCCTGTTCGACCTGGATGGAAACATTCTTGACGACCGTCCGCGACCGGTATCTCTTGACTAGGTTTTCGGTTCTGAGAATCATGCAATACAGTTTATATATATCCTTATCCGGCCAGGCTGGCAGATTCCTTGCGGAATACCCTTTTGGATACAAGAATGCTAATTTCGTATAAAAAGAACAACGGAAATGCAACCAGTACCTGACTGAAAATATCGGGAGAAGGTGTAATGATCCCGGCAATGATCAGAATCACAACAATTGCATGCTTCCGGTATTGCTTTAAAAAATCGGGTGTCACCAATCCGATTTTTGTAAGGAAATACATCACGGCCGGCAGTTCAAAAACAATCCCGCCGGTCATGCCTATCCCCGTGACGGTAGAAACGTAGGACATCAGTTTGATATTGTTCTGCGCCAGTTCACTTACCTTATAGTTCAGCAGAAAATTCACGGTAAGGGGGCATATGACAAAATACCCAAACAACAAACCCGTGATGAAGAGGAACGAAACCACAAGCACAGCTCCGCTTGCGGCTTTTCGCTCTTTGGTATACAAGGCAGGCCGTACAAATTTCCAGAACTCAAAGAAAACATAGGGTGAAGCGACAATAAGCCCCGTAATAAGGGAAATCTTAATATGTGTGGTAAACTGTCCTGCCATTTCAATACTTTGCAGCAAAACGGGTTTGGTATTCATGCACAACTTCGGAAGATCCATGGCCTGTCCAAGCCTGCACAACAACCGGTTGGTAAAAAATTCGGGATTGCTGGGTCCCATGATAATAACGTCAAAGACAATCCGTTTGTATACAAAAGCAAGGATGGCAAAGACTATTACGGCAACGGCAGAACGGATCAAATGCCATCTCAACTCTTCCAGGTGTTCAAGAAAAGTCATTTCGCCTTTCTCTCTGAGGTTCATTTTAGTTTGATTCTGTTGAAAAGCGGTTCGGAATGATCATTAAAAATAGCACCTTAGTTCGGGTCAAATCTTAAAAATTTGATTAATTTAGTTTACAAATGTATTGATTATTCCGAATAATCAAGATCATCCAGGACTTTGAAAAAGCTTTTCCGCCTGATTATTAAATTACTAGGATATAATTTTGCAGGATCCGGAAGGGATTATATGGATGGGGTGGTTGTTTTTTCATCCCCTGTTTGAAATTGGAAAAATGCACCGTAAATGAGTGTGAGCACTGAAATTTCATTGCCTGAAGTTTTAAAAAAACATTTTGGATTTACCAGTTTTAAAGGAAACCAGGAGTATATTATCCGCAATGTGATGGCCGGCAACGATACTTTTGTATTGATGCCCACGGGCGGAGGAAAATCCCTGTGTTATCAGCTGCCCGCGCTTATACTCGAAGGTACCGCTATTATTATTTCGCCGCTTATCGCCCTGATGAAAAACCAGGTTGATTCCATGCGCAGTTTCAGTGAAGATGACGGCGTGGCCCATTTTCTGAATTCCTCTTTAAACAAGGCATCCATTACCAAAGTGAAAAATGATATCCTCGGGGGAAGAACAAAATTGCTTTATATTGCACCGGAATCCCTTACCAAGGAAGACAATATTCAGTTTCTCAAGCAGGTAAAGATCTCTTTCTATGCGATTGATGAAGCGCATTGTATTTCAGAATGGGGTCATGATTTCAGACCGGAATACCGCCGGATCAGGCCTATCATAAACGATATAGGTTCCGCTCCCACCATTGCCCTGACCGCAACCGCCACACCCAAGGTTCAGCATGACATACAGAAAAACCTTGGGATGCTGGAAGCCAATGTATTCAAATCCTCTTTCCGCCGGTCCAATCTTTATTATGAAGTCAGGCCCAAAAAGAATGTCACCAAGGAGATCATTAAGTACATCAAGAACAATCACGGAAAATCGGGTATTATCTATTGCCTGAGCCGGAAAAAGGTGGAAGAACTGGCCGAAACATTAAAGGTAAACGGAATAAAAGCCTTGCCCTATCATGCCGGTCTTGATTCTACCACGCGAAGCACCAACCAGGATAAATTCCTGCTCGAAGAAGTGGATGTCATTGTAGCTACCATTGCATTCGGTATGGGAATAGATAAACCTGACGTCCGGTTTGTTATCCATTATGATATCCCAAAAAGTCTTGAAGGGTATTACCAGGAAACCGGCAGGGCAGGTCGTGACGGCGGTGAAGGGAAATGCATTGCCTTTTACAGCTATAAGGATATCCAGAAACTGGAGAAGTTTATGCAGGGAAAGCCAATCGCTGAGCAGGAGATTGGAAAGCAACTGTTGCTTGAAACGGTTGCGTATGCCGAGTCATCGGTTTGCCGCCCCAAACAGTTGCTGAATTATTTCGGTGAAGAAATGAAGGGCAGTTGTGAAAATTGCGATAACTGCCTGCACCCCAAAACCAATTTTGAAGGACAGGATTATGTTGTCAAAGTCTTGCAGACCATCCTGGCCGTAAAAGAAAAATTCAAGGCCGATCATATTGCCAGCATACTTTCCGGTATCAAATCCAGTGCGATCAAATCCTACAATCATCATCTGCTGGATGTATTCGGATCAGGCAATGAAAAGGACGAGAAATTCTGGAATATGGTGATTCGTCAGGCCCTGATCGCCAGACTTATCCAGAAAGATATCGAAAATTACGGACTGTTGAAGATCGATCCAAAGGGGCTGGATTACCTCCAGCATCCTTTTTCGATCAGCCTGGCCGAAGACAACGATTATACCGATACGGATGAGGAGGAAGAAAACCTGGCCGGGCCGGAAAGACCGGGAACTGTGGATGAAGAATTATTCAACATCCTGAAAAACCTGCGTAAAAAAATCGCCAAACAATTCAATCTTCCGCCCTTTGTTATTTTCCAGGATCCATCGCTGGAAGATATGGCCATTCAATACCCCATTACCCTTGAAGAACTGCAAAACATCACGGGTGTAGGAGCCGGAAAAGCAAAACGGTACGGCAAGGAATTTATGGAACTTATCAAAAGTTACGTCGAAGAAAAGGAAATTATCCGGCCACAGGATATGGTGGTGAAATCGGTGATCAATAAGAGCGGACTAAAGGTGTATATCATTCAAAGCATAGACCGGAAGCTGGATTTGGAAGACATTGCTTCGGCTAAAAATCTGGACATGAGTAACCTGCTGGATGAAATTGAAGCCATTGTCAATTCCGGAACGCGACTGAACCTCGATTATTATATAAACAATATCCTCGATAAAGATCATCAGCAGGAGATTTTTAATTATTTCCGGGAGGAAGCGGAGACCGAATCGCTGGAAGCCGCTTTAAAAGAACTTGGAGAGGATAATTACACCGAAGAAGAAATCCGGCTTATGCGGATCAAATTTTTCTCGGAAATGGGCAATTAGTTACCGCTTACCGCTCACCTCTTACCACTTACCTTCACTGCCTTCTCCCCTTCCATTCGACCGGAAAAAGAAATGCTTTTCCTATACTGATCATCAGGTAAAGAGGGTATAGTAATGCGGAAACGGTGTAGTAGAACAACCGGAATGATAGGCCGAAATACCTTGACAAATGCCACAGAAAGAATCCGTCGGGTATGAATTTCATGGCCAGCAGGATCGGGATTAACCAGGGCGGATATCCGAAAAACAACAACAGCACCGCCACTGCGGTCATTAAATTGGCAAACCCCACCACCAGGGCCGAATAAAGGATGTCCGGGTCACGGTAATGAATGCTTTTTGAGATCCATCGTGACCGCTGTCGGATAAAATCAGCCGGATTTGTTTCCGCCCCGGTGCGGATCAGGGCATTTTTCGATTTCAGCACACGGATACCGGTACGGTATTGTTTTTTTATCTGCAGCAACAGGAAAGTATCGTCTCCCGAGATCACCGATTGATTCATCGGATCATCATACCGTAAATAGAGATCTTTGCGGTAGCTTAAATTGGCCCCGCTGCAAAAAATGGGCTTTCGGTCTATTGCGGAAGCAGCTCCCGCCCCCGTAAGGCTGATGGATTCGAGTTTCTGAAAATAGGAGAACAACCCTTTTTCGCCGGATTGAGGGATCACAAGCCCGATGATCATGGCAGGCGCAACATCCTGATAAAAGGAGGCCAGGGTTGACAGCCATTGCCTGCCTGCCCGGCAATCGGCATCGGTGGTTACGATGATTTCATGCCGTGCGGCCAATATGCCGGCATGGATCGCTTCCTTTTTACCCGCCCTGCCATCGGGCAGAACAATCAGCACAAAATTACCATGATGCAGGCAGAATTGACGTGCAACCGACAACGATTGATCCTCTGAATGGTCGTTCACCAGAATAACCTCGACCTTATCCGATGGAAAATCCTGCATGGAAAGGTCATTCAATATTCCCGGAAGGTGGTTTTCTTCGTTGCGAAATGGCAGGATCACCGAAAAACAAGGCGCGTTTTCAACCCGACCGGGTTTGTATTCCCTGTATGTATTCCAGTCGCGCGTATACCGGCAGATCAGGATAGTATAAAGCAGCAGGGGAATGACCGTGATCAGCGTGAGGATAACCATGGAACCGGGGAAAATAGAATCCTTCAGTTATGTTTTACAGACAGCCATTTATCAATCTTGACATAAAGTTCATTGATATTTATAGGCTTGGATATAAAATCATCGCAACCGGCTTCAAGGCATTTTTGCCGTTCTTCTGTAATGGCATTGGCTGTCTGGGCGATTACGGGAATGTTTTTCCGAAACTGTTTTATCGCTGTGGTTGCTTCAAGGCCGTTCATTTCCGGCATTTGTATATCCATCAGAATCAGGTCAACGTTGTCATGATTCCGGCACAGGTTAACCGCTTCATGACCATCTGCCGCATGCATAACATCCGCTCCGGTCTGCCTCAGAAAACCTTCCAGGAATTTATAGCTGAATTTATCGTCTTCGGCAACGAGGAAAAGTTTTCCTTCCCAGTTGTAATTTGTTTTCGGCCTTTTCTTTTCTTCTGAATCCTCCTCTTTTTTAATCGCAGGCACATACGGTAGGGTAAAATAGAAAGTAGACCCTTCATTCACGGTCGATTCAGCCCACATTTTTCCGCCCAGCAGTTCAACCAGGCCTTTGGATATGGCCAGGCCTAGTCCTGATCCTCCATATTTCCGAGTGGAAGAAACGTCTGCCTGCATGAACCTTTCAAAAATAAGGTCCAGTTTATCCTTGGAAATGCCTATGCCGGTATCCTTTACATAAAACAACAACTGATCCTTTTTCTCAAGGCGGTATCCGAATTCGATAAAACCCGTCTGGGTAAATTTTATGGAATTCCCGATGAGGTTGGTCAGTATTTGCCTGAGCCGGTTCGGATCGGTACGGATGTAACAATTATCATTGGCAAGCGCTTTCCGGAAAAGGATCCTTAGCTCTGATTTTTCTCTCCGCAGACTTTCGGTAGAAAAGGAGGAATGCAACTGGGCAAGTAAATTGTTCAGGGAGAAATCATCGGTCATGATGTTGAGCTGATCGGCCTCAATTTTGGCAAAATCGATAATGTCATCAATCAGGTTGATCAGCATTTTACCGTTGCTGTTAATGATTCCCAGGTATTTTTTACGGTTTGCCAGGCTCAGCGTGTCGTCATTCAGCATCTCGGCAAAGCCAAGAATGCCGTTCATGGGAGTCCGTATTTCATGAGACATATTCGCCAGAAAAGCCGTCTTTAATTTATCCGATTCCTCTGCCTTCTCCTTGGCTTTAATACCTGGTGGATGAAAGTTTCCAGGATATGTTTGAATTTAATGATGCTTTTGTCTAACGTAAGGATGGTAACATTACCCAGCATTTTGTTATAGCGTGCCATCCCAATATTATATACTTTATGCACCTTCAGCCGTTCCCTGATTCTAAAAAACTGGGATCCGGAAATTTCACCCAGGTTGTCCTTCAGGTCTTCTTCTTTAATAATATTAATGGTTCCTGCGCCTTCAATTCCTTTGTTTCCCCTTTCCACATTAAACCGCATTCCAATCGGTGAACGACCCAGAATCTCTGCCATATCATCAACCGTACGGGCAATACCGGCAAGTTTTTCAACAATGAAAACTCCGGTTTCTTCCCTGTAGGACGTAACAATCACAACG
>JAGDMB010000148.1 GCA_017860375.1 Bacteroidota bacterium
CAATGCTTTTTTCATGTTCACGATTGTTGATAGGCTTTCATGGCTTCCAGCAGTCTTGCATTTTCATCCGGCGTTCCCACCGTTATCCGCAGACAACCTGCACAAAGGCTCATACCGGAACGGTCACGCACAATAATTTCTTTTCGTGCAAGGTACTGATACAGATCACGGGGATTTTCCACTTTCACCAGCAGGAAATTGGCATCCGACGGAAATACCCTTGCCACAAAAGAAAAAGATCCCAGCTCTTTTTCCAGCAGACCTCTCTGCTGCAAAATAGACTCAATCCATTTCTGAGGTCCCGTGGAATGCTGAAGGGATCTCAGGGCGGTTTCCATTGTAAGGATGTTTATATTATAAGGATATTTGATCTTGGTAAGCACTCCGGTGATTTTCGGATCAGCGAATGCCATTCCCAGGCGTATACCGGCCATTCCCCATGCTTTGCTCAGGGTCTGCAGGATAACCAGGTTGGGCCAGGATGCCAGGGAGGGTAAAAATCCTTTATCCGATGAGAAATCGATATAGGCTTCATCCAGCACAACAATTCCCTCAAATGTATTGAGCACCCTCCGGATGCTTTCCCCTGAAAAGCGGTTGGAGGTCGGATTATTCGGCGAACAGAGGAAAATAATCTTGGTCTGCGCATCGGTCGCCGACAGCAAGGATTCCACATCCAGCCCGAAGGAAGGAGTAAGCAGGACCTTTCGGAATTCCACATTGTTGACGTTTGCGCATACGCTGTACATCCCGTAGGTCGGATCAATGGATACAATATTATCCAGTCGCGGCTCACAGAAAGCCCTTATGACAAGATCAATAGCCTCATCGCTTCCGTTTCCAAGAAAAATGGAGGATGGGACAACCTGTTTGATCCGGGCTATCTCCTTCTTAAGATGAGTCTGCAGGGGATCGGGATACCGGTTTACAGGTTCATTAAAGGGATTTTCATTCGCGTCAAGGAACACCGATGCTTCCCCTGTGTATTCATTTCGCGCGGAAGAATACGGGATGAGCTTTTTTATGTTTTCGCGGAGAAGTCTGTCAAGTTCGGCCATGGTCATTCCTTTCCCTGTAATCTGACCCAAACTGCTGTTTTATGAGCGGACAATTCCTCGGTTTCCGCCATGGTCATAATGGCCGGTCCTATAAGGCGAAGTCCGTCGGGTGATATTTTCTGAAAGGTGATCTTTTTCATAAAACTATCCATGTTCACTCCGCTGAACGATCGGGCATACCCACGGGTGGGCAGGGTATGATTTGTACCCGAGGCATAATCCCCGGCACTTTCGGGGGTGTAGTTCCCCAGGAATACCGATCCTGCGTTGACTATTGATTCCCCTATTGCCTCTGCATCCCTCACGGCAAGGATAAGATGTTCAGGAGCATATTCATTGATCATCTTCACCATATCATGGTATTCCTTAAGCAGAATAATCCGGCTGTGCTCCAGTGCTTTCATGGCGTATTGTCCACGGGGAAGCAGGCCGGCCTGCCGGTCAACCTCGCGTATCACATGGTGAATCAGCGGCTCATTGTTGGTAACGAGCATAACCTGACTGTCTGCACCGTGTTCCGCCTGCGAAAGAAGGTCGGCAACAACAAAGGCAGGCTCTGCCGTATCATCGGCCATAATGGCCACCTCTGATGGTCCGGCTGGCATATCAATGGCCACACCGTAACGGGAAACCATCTGTTTGGCCGCCGTAACATATGCATTGCCGGGACCCAGTATTTTGAAAACACAGGGGATCGTATGGGTGCCAAAAGCCATGGCGGCAATGGCTTGAATCCCGCCAATCCTGAATACGCGATGCACCCCTGCAAGCCTGGCACAATAAAGAATGGCAGGATGAATGGTCCCGTCAGTGCGGGGCGGTGAACAAAGTATTACCTCTTTACAGCCGGCAAGACGGGCAGGTATGGCAAGCATCAAAACAGTAGAGAACAGGGGAGCTGTGCCCCCCGGGACATAAAGCCCCACCCTTTCAATGGGTACGGCCTTTTGCCAGCATTCTACACCCGGACTTGTAACGGTTTTCTTCACGGTCTGCAACTGTGCGGTGTGAAATGCGGTGATGTTTTCCATTGCCAGGGATATGGCTTTCTTCAGTTCATCACCGATTCCCATTTCGGCCTCCCTGAATTCCGCGTCATTGATTTCAAGATCTTCCGGCAGAAAACCGTCAAATTTCAGGCTGTGTTTGCGGATGGCTTCATCACCCTTGCTTTTGACATCCAATAGAATCCTTTTAACGGTATTCTCTGTCTGGTCATCCTGATAATCGGGCCTGGCCAATATTTCCGGCCATTCACCCGGATCAGGGTATCGGAATAATTGCATAGTCAGTATTTTTACAGGATCATTTTTTCAATCGGCACCACCAGTATACCTTCTGCTCCGTATTCCTTAAGTTTCTCCACGATTTCCCAGAAATCATTTTCGTTGATTACCGAATGCAGGGAACTCCAGTCTTTCTCATACAAAGGCAGGATTGTGGGGCTCTTCATCCCCGGCAGCAACTGCACTATTTTATCAAGGTTTTTATTGGGAGCGTTCAGCAATATATATTTATTGTTCTTTGACTGCCTTACCGCCTTGAACCGGAATAGCAATTTTTCCAGTATTTTTTTTCGTGCACTGCTTAAATCGGGCGTGCTGATCACGACGGCCTCTGAATTGGCAACCACTTCGACCTCTTTAAGGCGATTGCTGATCAGCGTGCTGCCTGTGCTCACAATATCGAAGATGGCATCGGCCAGACCGATTCCGGGAGCGATCTCAACCGATCCGCTTATTTCGTGAATCTCTGCATTCAGGTGGTTCCGGTCAAGGTATTTCCGCAATATGACCGGGTAGGAGGTGGCGATTTTGCGGCCGTTGAAATAGGCTTTGCCCGTATAGGTCTCCGACTGCGGGATGGCAAGCGATAACCGGCAGCGTGCAAAACCCAGCCGTTCCACCACGTCTACTTTTTTATCTTTTTCCATTACCTCATTTTCACCCACGAGCCCGATATCGGCAACGGCATCCGCAACGTACTGCGGTATATCGTCATCCCTGAGGTAGAGGATTTCAACCGGGAAGTTTTCCCCGACGGAAATAAGTTTGCGTTTGCTGTCCTGGTTGTGTCGTATTCCCGATTCCTGTATAAGCTGAAGTGATTTTTCACTCAACCGGCCTTCTTTCTGAATGGCTATTTTAAGTTTCTCCATATTGCGTTGGAATGATCCGTTAAAAACAAAAAAAGGTTTGCAGTATTGCAAACCTGATAGTATCATTATTGATCCGGCACATACTGCGAATGCTGCAAATTTAAAAGAGATGATGCGGATGCATATGGTCCAGGGAAAACTTCATACCTTATTTTTTTACAAAACTAATAAATATTTATTAGAAAAAAAATTCTCCTGTGCTTCCTCTTTTTTAACCCGCGGCACCGGCCCGGATGTCAGCAGAATAAGCCAAACAGATGCATTTTGGAAAGTCTGCCCGGGGACATCCGTTGATGTGCAGGTTGTTTTTTTATGAAAATGGTTTAAATTTGGCATTTTTCTGTGGATTATTTTGGGTAATACTTACAAATGGCGCGTTCACTATGAAAAATGATCTTGATCCCATAAACAAAAATGAGGTTTCCTATCGGCTTGGCTTTGATATTGGTTCTATATCGCTGAATACGGTTATATTGGATGAGCAGCAGCATATCATTGAAAACTATTATGATTATGTGCACGGGAAGCCATTTGAGGTTCTTTATAAACGGCTGGGCGAAATTCTGAGTCACTACGGTTCGGATTCTTTTACGGGCATTGCCTACACCGGATCGGGCGGAAAACTTGGAGCGGAGTTAACGGGCGGTGTATTCATCAACGAGATCATTGCACAGGCGACTGCCGTTGGGGCCCTGTATCCTTCCGCACGCACCATAATTGAGATCGGTGGGGAGGATTCCAAACTCATTATCATGGATCCGGATCCTTCGGGAAACCGTTCGCGGCTTGTCGATTTCGAAATGAACAGCATTTGTGCCGCTGGAACAGGATCTTTTCTGGATCAGCAGGCCAGAAGGATTGGTATTTCCATCGAGGATGAATTCGGTAAACTGGCTTTGCTTTCCAAAAAACCACCGCGGATAGCGGGTCGGTGCAGCGTGTTTGCCAAGAGCGATATGATCCATCTTCAGCAGATCGCCACGCCGGTGCACGATATTGTGGCAGGCTTGTGCTTTGCACTCGCCCGTAATTTCCGCTGTACCGTTGCACGGAGCCGTGAAATTAACAAACCCGTGGTTTTCAGCGGCGGAGTTGCCGCCAATGCCGGAATGGTCAGGGCTTTTAATGAGATCCTTGGTCTTCAGGACGGAGAATTAATTATACCCACCTTTTATGCTTCCATGGGTGCCATCGGTGCCCTGCTGAATACCTGGGAAAATTTTGAAGGATTGGCTGAATTTAAGGGAATTACAAAGCTGGAGCAATACCTCGGGAGCAGCAGGGGTAAATCCGCAAGTCTCCCGCGACTGGTGGATCCACAGACGCAATACGATAAAACCCTCTACACAAGACAACCCGGCACCGCAAAAATACCGGTTTACCTTGGCGTAGATGTGGGTTCATTGAGTACCAATGTGGTGCTTATTGATGAAAAACACCACGTCATAGCCCGCAGGTACCTGCCAACAGCCAGCCAGCCCCTGGAAGCCATAAAGAAAGGCCTGAAGGAGATAGCGGATGAAGCAGGTGACTTTGTAGAGGTTAAAGGTGTGGGCACCACAGGTTCGGGAAGATACCTTACCGGTGATTTCCTGGGTGCCGATACGATCCTGAACGAGATTACCGCTCAGGCTACGGCAGCCATCGATTATGATCCGACCGTGGATACCATTTTTGAGATCGGCGGCCAGGATTCCAAGTATATCAGTATCGAGAACGGGGTGGTGATAGACTTTGAGATGAACAAGGTATGTGCCGCCGGAACCGGTTCCTTCCTCGAAGAACAGGCTGAAAAACTGAACATCAGTATCGTCGGTGAATTCGGCGAACTGGCCCTCCAATCGGAGAAACCCGTGAAAATGGGAGACCGGTGCACGGTGTTTATGGAATCCGACCTGAATTCCTATATGCAGAAAGGTGTAAAAAATGACGACCTGGTGGGGGGTCTGGCCTATGCTATCGTGTATAACTACCTGCAGAAAGTGGTAGGCAACCGCCGTATCGGTAATAAAATATTTTTCCAGGGAGGGGTCACCAATAACAAAGCCGTGGTTGCTGCCTTTGGTCAGGTGCTGGGGAAACCGATCATCGTTCCTCCGCACTTTGATGTCACCGGGGCAATAGGTGCTGCCATTGCCGCGCAAAGGGCTATGAAGCAGGATCAAATGACCCTGTTCAAGGGTTTTGGGATCTGCAATGCGACCTATACCCTTGATGTATTTACCTGTCAGGCCTGTGTAAACCACTGTGAAATCCGGCAGGTGAGGATAGAAGGCGAGAAAAAGCCCCTGTTTTATGGCGGACGCTGCGAAAAATATGAAAGGGACGACAGGAAAACACGCGATAAATCCATACCCGATCATTATAAAAAGATGGCGGAGATCATGATGCAGGGATACCAGGAAAAGAGCGATACGGGCAAAACCACCATTGGCATTCCGCGTGCCCTGATGGTATTTTATGAACAGTTTCCTTTCTGGCGTACATTTTTTGAAGAACTTGGATTCAGCGTGGTCCTTTCCAGGGAATCCGATAAAAACCTGGTAACCCATTCCCTTGAGTCGATCATTACCGAAACCTGTCTCCCGGTTGAGCTGATGCACGGGCATGTGCAGGATCTTATAGAAAAGAAAGCGGATTATATTTTTCTGCCCTTTATTGTCAGTGCAAGGGCAGATGAGGATGTCCCCAGCGTAAACTACCATTGTCCCTGGGTGCAGAGCAGTCCCTTTATGGTAAGGGCAGCCCTGAAAGGTAAAATATCACCCGACAAACTGCTGGTCCCGACCTTCCATTTCCGGTATTTTAAATATGCCCTGGAAAAAGAGATGACCGAGTTTTTTGGTCAGAAGTTCGGAATCGCGGATAAAGACATAAAAAATGCCCTGCACAAGGCGGATCGTATGCAACACAAGGTTGAAAAGCAATTGAAGGAGTATGGTAAAGAGGTGCTTGCCGACATTCCTGCCGGTATTCATCCGGTTGTGATCCTGGGCAAACCTTACAACTGCGGCGATCCTTTCCTTAACCTTGGTCTGATAGACAAGCTTCTCAGCCAGAACCTCATGCCTGTTCCCCTCGATATACTTGACCTGCCCGTTCGCGCTGTATTTGACAGTTACCGGAATATGTGCTGGCCAAACGGTCAGAAGATCCTGGCAGCCGCACGAATGGTTGCCCAGGACGACAGATTGCATGCCATATA
>JAGDMB010000149.1 GCA_017860375.1 Bacteroidota bacterium
GCAAGTGCCCGTCAGATACCTTACGTCGCACTGGTGGGTGAAAACGAGATCCGGGAGGAGAGGATCACCGTTAAAAACCTTGCAACGGGGGAGCAGAATTCCTACCGGATCCCGGAACTTATTGAAACCTTTAAGAACCGGTAAACCGCTTTTGAAAAATACATCGAAAGAAACGGCATGAACCATGCATATTAAATTCAGCGATCGGATATATTGCCTATATTTACTCGCCAAATTTTCAGACCGATAAAGCAGATTATTTCAAATGCTTATAAATTTCATAACCAGGCATTTGCCGTGGCTTAGAAGAAGCGAGGGCATTTTACGGTCAGGAACAGATTATTCCCTATTCTTCATTTCGCTTTTTGCTTTTGGAATCGCTGTATGGGATACCGGTTTCCCCCAGTCGGAAAGAACGCAGCTGATCTTAGATTTCTTCTACAAAGTATATTTTGCCGGTAACGGCTTGTTTTATGTCAGCCGCTACCTGCTTTTATTCAGGCATCATAAGCTTTCCCTGGTGGCTATAACCAACCTGCTGCTGGGAGCGGTATTGCTGTTTGAATATTCCCTGAGCCTGATCCTGGGGAGGCCCTATATATTGGGCAGTTTCTTTCATCTCTCCTCTGTGTACAAGACCATCACCGCTTTGTTATTCATTTTTGAACTCTCGCGGCTTGACTTTTTCCGGTTTTTTGCAAAGTTAAATCCTCCGCAGATATTCATTATCAGCTTTGGTTCCATCATACTCACCGGTGCTTTGTTCCTGATGATGCCACAGGCCACTACGCAACATATTTATTTCATTGATGCTTTTTTTACGGCCACGAGTGCGGTTTGTGTTACCGGGCTGACCGTGGTGGATACCGCCACAGGCTTTACCATGTTGGGTAAGGCCATCATATTGGCACTCATTCAGATCGGGGGACTGGGTATCATGACGTTTACAAGCTTTTTTGCCGTCTTTTTCAAAGGAACGCAAACCTTCCGCGAGAAACAGGTCCTGCAGGAATGGCTGAATGATCCCAGCCTTGCATCCATACGGCATACCCTGAGCAAGGTTGTTCTGTTTATGCTGCTGGTGGAGTGCACAGGGATTATCCTGATCTATTTGTCCCTCGATCCCCAGCATTTTGAAAAAGCACAGGGATTCCGGTTCGCAGTCTTTCATGCAATATCGGCTTTTTGCAACGCAGGCTTTTCCACCTATTCCGACAATCTTTTTAACTACAGGGTAAGGGATAACACCGCCGTGCTTTATATTATCAGTTCCCTTATTGTCATTGGCGGTATTGGTTTCCCGGTGGTGCTTAATCTGTATGATTTGGTCAAGGCGAAGCTTCGAAATTATTATGAGAAGCGGATAAAACGTTTCCGCTATGTACCGGCATTCGGTTTGCTGAATATCAATACCCGGCTGGTGCTGATTACCACGTTTATTCTGATTATCGGGGCTGCCTTTTTCTTTTATGTTTTTGAGAACAACCATTCGCTGCGGGAAATGCCGCTGTCACAGAAAATTGCACATTCTTTTCTGGGGGCCATTACTCCGCGAACAGCAGGTTTCAATGCCGTTAATATGTCCCTTCTTTCATCGCCTGCCATTTTGATGACCATGGCCCTGATGTGGATAGGTGCCTCTCCGGTCTCCACGGGCGGCGGGATCAAAACTACCACGTTTGCCGTTGCCTTGCTGAATCTGTCCAAGATCATCAAAGGCAAAGAACGCATCGAAATCTTTAAGCGTGCCATCGATCCCAATGCGGTTGGCAGGGCTTTTGCGATCATGTTTTTCTCCTTTATCATTCTGGGCGTCGGTGCATTTACCATCTATTTGATTGAACCGCATATCAGCATGCTTAAAATTGCCTTCGAATGTTTTTCGGCTTACGGCACGGTGGGTCTATCGCTGGGCATTACACCCCTCCTGACGACAACATCAAAAATGATACTGGTCCTCCTCATGTTTTTCGGCAGGATGGGAACCATCACCCTGCTGATGGTGTTTGTCAGCCATCCGAAAAGCAGGCCTTATCGCTATCCGTCCGATACAATTGTCATAACTTAAAACTACCGAAATGAATTTTATTATTCTTGGGTTGGGAAATTACGGAGCTTCGCTGGCGAAAAAGCTCTCCGCTATGGGTCACGAAGTGATAGGCGTTGACAAAGACATGGCCAAGGTGGAGTTTTTTAAGGACAGGGTCTCGAATACCATTTGCCTGGATGCTACCGATATTCATGCCATCCGCGCTCTTCCGCTGGCGGATGCCGACTGGGTGGTGGTTGCCATTGGCAATGATTTCGGGACTTCCGTTATGATTACTGCCTTGCTGAAAAAACTGAACGTGAAAAATATTGTCAGCAGGGAAACCTCATCCGTACATTTTAACGTTATGGAGGCACTGGGTATCCATGAGACGGTGAATCCGGAATTCGATTCCGCCCAGGTATTTGCCGAGATGCTTGTTATGCAAGGTGTGAAGGGAATATATCCCCTTTCACGGGAAATTAAAATAGCGGAAATCCCGGTGCCGGATTCGCTGGTTGGCAAACCGGAAAGCATTTTTAAGATTAATCATGATTATAAGGTGGAAGTCATCGCCGTGAAACGGAATGCGGCAAATTTTCCTTCCGGCAGCAGCAACGGCGACGCCTGTGAGGTTTTGATGGGCCGCGGTTTAAGTGAAACATTCAAACCCGAAGCAACGGATAGGCTCATCGTCCTGGGGAACAGGGATGATATTCTTGATCTGTTAAAATCTTAACTTTCAACCGATTACCGCTTACCGCTTACTCTCTAACCTCTAACCTCTAACCTCTAACCTCTAACCTCTAACCCTTTACCTCTAACCGCTTACCCCCTTTCGACGCTGCCAGGACCTTCGGACGCTGGCAGGTCTTCGCCGCTAACCTCTAACCTCCAACCTCTTACCGGCATTACCGATCCTTCTTCCCGAAAAGCGAAAAATGCACATACCGCTTTGGGTGTGCCTTTACGTCGATAAGCAGGGAATCCAGACTGAATAAAGCGCTGTTGAGATTCGTATAAAGGGAATCATCCGTGACAAGCTTGCCCGCGGTGCCTTCACCCTCATTGATTTTGGCAAGGGTCATATCCAGTTTGGTGAAGGTCTGATCGGCCTTATCCACAACTGCTTTGATATCCGCCTTTTCAAGGGAATCCGAAATGGAAGAGATATTCTGCAGGGTCTTTGAAAGGTCTTCATTGTTGTTTTTCAGATTGCCCGTGATGGAAGCAAGGTTGTTGAAACTGTTGTTTAACTCTCCGCCGGATTGAAGGGAGGCAGTAAGCTCCGCCACCGACTGATCAAGGTTTGCCAGGGTGGACTTCAGATGGTTGCGGGTCGAAACATCCAGCACATTATTTACAGCCGCAAGGGCAGAATCAATCTGTCCCAGCACGTTTTCTGCCTTGTCTTTGATAGGCCCGATAAGTTCGGAAAGTTCCCGCTCCGTGGCGGCGATGAGCGTATCACCCGGCTCATGGAAACCCGGCCCTTCGCCCAGCACGATCTTTAATTCCTTGATCCCCGAAACAAGACTTGAATTCCGGATCAAAAGCACGGTATTGCGCGGAAGCCTTATCTTTTCCTCGAGGTTGATCTCCACCACAATCCGGTCGACATTGTCTTTGTTAAACTGGATGGACCCCACATTGCCCACCTTATACCCGTTGAGGACTACCACACCCGATTCAATCAACCCCTGAACATCACTGTAAACGGCATAATAGCTTTCGGTGGTTTTGAGAATATTGACTCCCTTTAGAAAATTCCACACCCATATCAGTATTGCGATAGTGACAATCGCTACGAAGCCTATCTTTATTTCACGGGAGATTTTTTTCATGGATCAGTTGTTTTTAGTTGTAGTGTTGATTTCCTTCAGCGCCTGGTCAACCGGGATAATATTGCCGTCCCTGACTGCAATGACGAAAGCTCCGGGAAAACGATCCTGAAGTTTCCTGCAGCTCGCATTGGTTTCATTATAGGAATCGCTTCCGTCCACAGCATATTTATAGATATTGCCCACCCTGTATTCCGATATGCTTTTGCATCCTTTGAAACGGGGGTCATTCATCGGTACCTTTGTGGCGGAGGCTATCACCTGTATTTTAAATGCAATGGCGGAAAGATTCTGCTCCGGATTTGTCGATCCTCCCATGGCTGCATCCCTACCGGATGGCTCGACAGCAGGATCGGCAAGTGAAAGTGTATCGGCCTGACGGAGCAGGATATCGCTGTCTGCTCCCGCACTCCTGCCGGCTAAATACGTATTTTTGTTTTCAATCATATTCCTGTAATCCCTGAATGCCCTGAAAATGGCAGATGCTATATAGTCCTGGCCCTGTTCCGACAGAAGGAATTTTTCCTCATCGGGATTGGTCATGAATCCGGTTTCGATCAGGACTCCCGGCATGGAGGTTCTCGCCAGCACAAGCAATCCCTGCTGTTTTACTCCCCTGTCCTTGCGGGATGCACGGTCCCTGAACTGATCCTGCACATAGGCGGCAAAATTAATACTTTGCTCAAAATACAAATTCTGCATAAGGGAAAAAATCATATAGGATTCCGGGGAACGCGGATCAAAGCCTTCGTAATGCGTGGTATAATCGTCTTCGAGTAAAATGACGGAATTTTCTTTTTTGGCTACTTCAAAGTTCTCCTCCGCCCGGTGCAATCCAAGCACCAGTGTTTCGGTTCCGGAAACCAGATTGCTCACGTTTCCGTTTGCGTGTATGGAAATATACAGGTCGGCCTTATTGCTGTTTGCGATGTCAGCCCGCATGTGCAGGGGTATAAACTCATCTGTTTTTCGGGTGTACACCACTTTAATATCGGGCAGCCCGGTTTCAATATATTGCCCGAGTTTCAGGGCAATGGCCAGCACTACCTCCTTTTCACTCCCGGCCAGTCCTGTCGAACCGGGATCCTTTCCGCCATGACCGGCATCAATAACCACGGTCTTGAATTTGTATCCGTTCTTTATTTCCTGCTGGCTGTAAATAAAAGGATTCAGTATTCCGATGATAAGAAACAGACAGAATCCCCGTTTACTAACTATTCTTATGATTGTTTTGACCATTGTGAATCCGTAATTTATTAGCTTTACAGCGCTGGATCTGGGTGTGAAAGTACAAAATTAGACCATATTGTTTTAATTTGTTATCAAGTCCTTGTTAAGTTTCATTAGCTACTGATGATCAGTAAAATACAAATATATTCACGGGGGATATTAACAGCAGCACGAAAAAGGATCTCCCTTACTTTGATCATTTTATCCGCCGTTCTTACCGCTTCTTTTTCTCAGGATACCCTTCGGCAGGGCTTTTCGGGTGCCCTTGCAAAGGAGGCTGATACCCTTCAGACCTTGGCCGTGGATACCCTGGCAGAGCATACGGATACTCCGGCAAAACATACGGATATACCGGCACAGCTTACGGATACGCTGGGACAGAACACGGATACCTCATGGACCGTTGACCGCGGTAACCAAAACCTTCCTTCCGATACCCTGGTGCAGGTGAGCGATTCCATCCTCACGGATACCCTTGCAACAGCCGGTGCAAAGAATAAAAAGAATGTACTGGAGGCCGAAGTGAAATATACAGCGGAAGATTCTTTCCGGATCGTTATAAGCGAACAGAAGATATACCTTTATAAGGCGGCAACCGTGCAATACCAGAATATCAACCTGGCATCCGATTACGTGGAATTCGACATGGACAACAGCACGGTGAAGGCAACAGGACTTTTGGATACCGCTGAGGTGGTGAAAGGCAAGCCGGTATTTAAGCAGGACAATGAAACGTTCGATTCGGATACCCTCATGTACAATTTTAAATCGCGCAAAGGGGTCATTAAGAATATAGTGACCAAGCAAGGAGATGGCTTTCTGCACAGTAAGCAGACCAAGCGGCTTTCCGATGGACAGATCGACGTGAAAGGCGGTAAATATACCACCTGCGATGCCCCGCATCCGCATTTTTATATTGGCCTGACAAAGGCCATCGCCATCCCCGATGATAAGATCGTCAGCGGTCCCGCCTACCTTGTGATGGAGGATGTCCCCATCCCTCTTGCCCTGCCTTTCGGTTTTTTTCCGAATACGACGGAACGCGCATCGGGAATTATTATTCCAAAATACGGGGAGGAAAAGAACCGCGGCTTTTACCTGCGCGACGGAGGCGTGTACCTGGCCCTGAACGATTATCTCGATCTGACCGTGCTCGGCACCCTGTATTCGAGGGGCACATGGGGGGTCAGTGCGACCACCGGATACCGAAAAAGATACAAATACAACGGAAGCTTTTTTGCACAGTATTACAGAAACCGCATTGCTGACGGGAATGAAGAAGAAAGGGCCGGAAC
>JAGDMB010000150.1 GCA_017860375.1 Bacteroidota bacterium
TGATTACGAACATATCACAAAGATTTGGTGTGCAAATCACGGAGAAACTTGCAGCGCAGGCAATACCTGCAATCGGTGCAGCGGGAGGAGCCATAATCAATACCATTTTTATTGATCACTTTCAGGATATGGCAAAGGGACATTTTATAGTCAGAAAACTGGAAAGAGCCTATGGCAAAGAAATTATAAAAAAGATATATGAAGAATTGCCGAACAGGTGATTTTCTGCTCTGCGCTGCCCTTATTTTACCCTGATCACAGCTGCCTAAGGGAAGGTATTAAAATACAAAGGATTTCACTTTGTTGAAGGCCGTATGCATCTCCCTTATGATTTCTTCGCCAGTCTTCTCTTTTTGCTCCGGTATTTTTTTATCTGACTGTAAACTGGCCAGGCAGCGATCAGGATAACGATACCGATGATAATGAAAATCATTCTCCGGTCAAGATTATCGCCTCTGGCGCGGCTCCACATTTCGAGCACCTTGTCATTTTTATCGAGAAAATCATGCAGCAGGACACAGCGTGCCACCACACTGCTGTCGGGGTACTGGATCGGATTCACCAATAAACTGTCGTTCCCCGGACCAAAGAAATAGCTCAGATTGACGGTTTCCGTGAGCGATGTATCTATTTGTGCATCCCGTATCTCGGGTGTACCGATTGCGCTGGTGTAACCGCTTACGTCCATGTTGCGCAAGGTAATGTCCGACTGGCAGAGGTAGTTGAGAAAATAACTGGCTGCTTTCACATTGCCGGCGTTTTTGGGAATCACCCAGCCATCAAACCAGATATTGCTGCCTTCACGCGGCACCACATAATCGAGCGAAACATTCACCGCGGCTGCCTCTTCAATGGCCCAAACCGCATCTCCGCTCCAGGCATAATTCATCCAGGCCTCGCCCTTGGTCATCATTTCCTTGCCAAAATCAGCCTCCCAACCCTTCAGGTTGGGTTTTAACAGCGTAAGCTGTTTCTCGACCATGGCTATGTCTTCGTCGGTGTGATCGTTGGAAACATCATACCGGCTGCGCTTGCCCGATTCGATCTCGGGATAAAAACCCCAGATGGCAGCCATATTATAGACATCCCAGTAGTGGTCCTTCATCAGGATCTTTCCCTTGTTTTTCGGGTCCCAGAAACATGCCCAGCTTTGCACTTCCTCGGTGGGTACCAGCTTGGTATTGTATAAAATTCCCGAAGTACCCCACATGTAGGGGACCATGTAATCGGCCGCTTTCTTTCCGGGAACGCTGAAGGCATCCATGCGATCCAGCAGGAAGGGCGAGATATTTCCCAGGAAATCGCCTGCTTTCCCGAAATTGCGATCGATGGGCAGCAGCATATCCTGTTTCAGCATGCGTTCAATAATATACTGGGTGGGGCAAACCAGGTCGAAATCTTCCTTGCCCAGTGCTACCTTGGTATACATTACTTCGGCCATGTCAAACACCTGGTATACGATCTTGACATCCTCACCGGTTTGTTCCTTATACCATACGGGGAATTCCACCAACAGGTCCTCATCGATATAATCAGCCCAGTTGTATATTTTCAGTATCTTTTTCCTGGATTGTTCGCTTTCCTTGCAGGAATGAAAAGCGAAACCGACTGCCATCAGCAGAAAAAGCATCGCAATGATGCGCAAATACTTTGGTTGTAAAGATGTTCTCATATCGTTTTAGTATTGGTTTTTTTTACAGCTCTCTGGTTGATAATGATCAGCAGCACCAGTACGGTGATAAAAATAAGGGCCGACAGGGGCCGGAGTTCCGGTGTGAGGCCTCCTTTGCGTGCATCCGCATAAATATAGGTGGAAATGGTTTCAAGCCCTTCGTTACCGATGGTAAAAAGGGTAACCACAAAATCGTCGATCGAAAGGGTAAAGGCCAGGATAAAACCGCTGATCATTCCCGGTTTTAATTCCGGCAGCATTACTTTACGGAGTGCCAGAAACGGCGTGGCGCCCAGATCCAAAGCCGCTTCGTAAAGGGAGGGATTCATACGGTATAGCCTTGGTAATACACTCAGCACCACATAAGGAGTGCAGAAGGTGACATGGGCCAGGATGACCGTAGTGTATCCCTGCGAGATCCCAATACTTACAAAGAGCAGAAAAAGGGAAATGGCGGTAATGATATCGGGATTCAGCATAGGGATCACGTTCACCATCTTAATTGCTTTTTGTGCACGGGGCTGCAGGTTAAAGATGCCAATGGCGGCTATGGTTCCCAGCACGGTAGAGAGGAAGGCAGCCGTAAGCCCGATAATAAGGGTGTTCCACAGCGCACGGGAAAGCGAATGGGTCACCCCTCCTTCAAACAGAGAAGCATACAGTTTCAGCGAAAAGCCGGTCCAGTTCCCCAGCACCTTGGCTTCTGTAAAGGAGAACAGGATGATGATCAGGATGGGAGCATACAGCATCACCAGCAAGAGCCCCAGGTAGGAGGGTGCCAGAATTTTTTTTATCATATCAGGCCTCCTTCTTCTGCGGCTTTCGCACTGCTGTCCTTGTTAAGCAATGAGGTCAACATGATAAGCACCAGCATCACCAGGGAAAGCGCTGCGCCGTAATTCCACATGCCGTTGTAAATATTTTCCTGCAAGGTGGTGCCAAACAGCTTGATGTTATTGATGGTGAGCAGTTCGGCAATGGCAAAGGTAGATATCACCGGCATAAAAACCATTATAATACCGCTGCTGATGCCGGGAACCGAAAGGGGCAGGATGGTTCTGAAAAACACCTGCGCCGGAGTGGCGCCAAGGTCCTGTGCTGCTTCAATCAGATTGGGATCGGTTTTCTGCAGGATATTGTAAATCGGGTAAATCATGAAAGGCAGAAAGTTATATACCATCCCGAACAGCAGTGCCCCTTCGCCCAGAGGCAGCCTGAGAAAGCCAAACAATGCCACGGTGGCCAGGGTTCGGATAAGAAAATTGATCCACATGGGAAGGATAAAGAGCATTACCAGCAAACTGGCCCTGCGCGACTCCAGCCGGCTTAACAGGTACGCAGCAGGATACCCCAGAAGAAGACATAATATAGTGGTGATCATCGCTACGCCTATCGAATAGATGAGAATGTTCACTGCCTCTGCATGCATGATGAATTTCCGGAAATTGCCGATGGTAAAACCGCCATCCTCACCGGTGAATGCATACACTACAATCAGCGCCAGGGGAACTACTACAAAAACGAAAAGAAAGAGAGCATACGGTATGGACCAGTTTCTTCTCCGTCCGAAAAAAACTATGACTTTCTTCTGCACCTCGCTGCGGATTTATTCGTTTTCAATCTGAATCGATTCGGGTAAAATGCTTACCCCTACCCGGTCGCCATCATCCCAGATATCATGGGTGTCTAAAAAAATATCTTCATTCTCTTCAGTCAGAACCGTAAGATGGTAATGATCGCCTTTATACAAAATGAAGCTTACAACACCCCTCAGCATTCCCTCTTCTTCATTGTCGTACAACACAATATTCCGGAAATCCACCTTTACCTTCACTTCCGTGCCGTTTTCCAACCCGAGTGTATCGCTACATTCGAAGGTGTTCCCAAGGAATCGCACGTGCGATTCATCCACGATTGTGCCCATGAATGTATTGCATAGCCTTTCCTTTTTCATTACCTGAATATCCGAGGGTTTGACCCGCATTCCGACGGTTTCGCCTGCTTCAAAACAATTGTAGTCCTGAACCATGATTTCGAATCCCTCCGGCGTGGTAACCATCATCTCGTAATGCACACCTTTAAAAATACTGGAAGTAATCTGTCCGCTGAACTGCGCCGCATCCAGCTTTTCGAAAACGTAAATGTCTTCAGGGCGAATTACCACATCTACCGGCTCATTGGCTCCGAATCCCTTATCCACACATTCAAACCGGTGCCCGGCAAATTCCACAAGGCAATCCTCGATCATGGTTCCGTTAAGGATATTGCTTTCGCCAATAAAATCGGCCACAAAGGAGTTTATCGGTTCATTATAGATCTGGGCTGGGGTGCCGATCTGCTGTATAACGCCTTCCCGCATCACCACAACGGTATCGCTCAGGGTCAGGGCTTCTTCCTGATCGTGCGTAACATAAATAAAACTGATGCCCAGTTTCTTGTGCATGGCCTTTATTTCCATCTGCATATCCTTCCGCATTTTCAGATCGAGGGCAGCCAGCGGTTCGTCGAGGAGCAGAACCTCGGGTTCGTTCACGATGGCCCGGGCAATGGCCACGCGCTGCTGCTGGCCTCCCGAGAGGGTATCCACATCGCGCTCCTCGTAATCAGTCATGGTCACAATTTTCAGCACCTGCTGCACCCGTTTTCTGATCTCGTCTTCCGGAATTTTTTTCAGCTTAAGACCAAATGCAATATTGTGATAAACATTCAGGTGAGGGAAAAGCGCATATCTCTGAAATACGGTATTAACTGGCCTGAGATGCGGAGGCGTTAAGGTCATATCGCTGCCGGCAATGGTAATTTTCCCTTCCGAAGCTTTAAGAAAGCCCCCGATCAGCCTCATCAAGGTGGTTTTGCCGCAACCCGAAGGACCCAGTATGGTCACAAACTCGCCTTTCGCGATAGACAGATTGATATCCTGAAGAACCGTCTTGTCTCCAAACGCATGCGACACATGCTCAACCGTGATGATGCTGTGATCTGATTTTTCCTGCATGTATAGATATGATGAGCGCAATGGTTAGTATGGATCATTTTCCAATAGAAAAATGCCGCATTCAAAAATAATTAATTCTGTGAATTGTGATACAGGGAATCGTGCAATGTTTAAAAAAATTCAACAGGCCATGAATCCCCTGTAAAACCTGGACATTGATCAGGGAATAGTATTTTTCACACAGGCTGTTATCAAAGGCTATTGCTTACCCTTTTGAAGTTTTGCTTCTGAAATTCCTTTTCCCTCTGTAAAAATCCCGTCTGGTATTGAGTCGGTGTTCCTCTTCCTTCCATTCCGGCACTGCGCCAAGTTCAGCGGGGGGCTGAACTTTCGGTATTTCGGTCTCGATAAGGCGTTCGATCCTTTTCAGCGTGCCGATTTCCCTTTGCGTGACCAGTGTTACGGCCTCACCTTTTGCATTGACCCGTGCCGTTCTTCCGATCCGGTGAACATAATCTTCCGCATCATGGGGTACATCATAATTGATCACCAGGTTAATTTCCTTTACATCAATACCCCTGCTCATTACATTGGTCGCGACTAAAATACGTATTCGCCTGGCTTTGAATTTGCCCAGGACTTCTTCCCGGCTTTCCTGATCGAGATTGGAGGAAATTCCCTTGGAAGGAAAGCCGTATCTGTTAAGCGACATCACAATATCGTATACCTTGCTTTTGGTGGAGCTGAAAATCAGGATGCTGTCATAATCCTTGCGTTCTGCCAGGATAAGGTTCAGCATTTTTGTCTTCTGTTCCTCGTAAACCAGATAGGCCTTTTGATCCACACTCTCCACCGGCCTGGTTACAGCCAGCGAAATTTCGACCGGATGATGCAGTATTTTCTGCGCCAGCTGACGGATACTTTTTGGCATGGTGGCGCTGAACATCAGGGTCTGGTGCTTCTCCGGCAAATACGAAAGGATGGCCCTGATATCATCAATAAATCCCATGTCCAGCATGCGGTCTGCTTCATCAAGGATAAAATGGCGGATATGCTCAAATTTGACATCTCCGGTTTTCAAATGGGATAATAATTTGCCCGGTGTGGCCACCACAATATCCACCCCTTTTTTCAGTGCGGCTTTCTGTGTTTCCCAGTCCATTCCGTCACCTCCCCCATAGATGGCAATCGATCCGGCGGAAATAAAATACGAGAATCCCTGGATCTGCTGTTCGATCTGGATGGCCAGTTCGCGTGTGGGCACGATGATCAGGGTATCCACGCCATGCAATTGCCTGAATATTAGTTTATTGAGAATGGGCAGCACATAGGCGGCTGTTTTGCCCGTGCCGGTCTGCGCGCAGGCGATCAGATCCCTGTTTTCCAGAATGACGGGTATGACCTTTTCCTGGACCGGAGTGGCTGTTTCGAAGCCCATATACGATATGGCTTTTAGTAATTCATCATCAAGGTTGAGCTCTGAAAAATTCATGCTTATAAAAATTTAATAACAGGGTAGTGTTTGCATCTTTTACATCCTTAATTATTCAACCGGCAAACACCCGGCAAAATTACCACTATTTTTCAGGTGGTTGTCATAAAGTTTTACTTTACATTAACTGCTTGATGCACAGGCTTTCTCTGAAAATGCATATTCACGAGAAGGTTTATCTTTGCCGTATTCTTCCTGATAAAGTTGCAGGGCAAAAAAGGTATGAAAGCCAAAAAATTTTTGCTAAATTTGATCATACAATGAATGCAATTGATCCAAAGGACTTCGAGGCCTT
>JAGDMB010000151.1 GCA_017860375.1 Bacteroidota bacterium
CTTCTGAGCCGGAAATCCTTCATAGGGTTCCGCGATGATGGTATATTCCCCGGCTCTTCTTATTAAAGCACCAATCCCACCGTATTCACCCGTCGTCATGAAAGCAAAATTTTCCTGTTCGTCCGCCGGAATATAGGTTGTATAGGGATCCAATGATTTCAGCATACCATCGATACTGGCTTCGACAAGCTTTTTGGGATCCGTTTCATCTACATAAAACAGATTCAGCTCACGAAAAAGGGAATAGAAAATATCAAGGTTCTTGATAATCTCAAATTCCTTGTCCTTGCTATAGGTAAAACCAAAAAGCAGGAGGATTGTAAAGGAAATGACAAGCCAGAACTTTTTGCCTGGACGACGGGAATCTTTCATGTTTCTCGGGATTTATTTTTTTCAGCGGGCTAAATTAGTGCAAATACTCAGATCTTTCGCACGAATGTTTTCACATAATTGCAAAACGGTTCGATGTCTTCTCGTTTACGCAAACCTGTTAACCCGATTAAACAGTCCGGAGAAAGGTTTCAGCATTTTCCTGTTTGCAGAAGGAGCACTAATTCTCTTCCAAATCACACCATAACGTGCTGCGCCTGATGTGGCGACTGACTTTTTCCATTTCATAAGCCATTTTCCAGCTTATTTTTGAATTGTAATGGGTCAGCAATTCATTTTTACATCCGGCACAAATTATATCCTCGGTAGCCCTTTTGTTACAACGTTTGCAAATTCGTTTCCGGGAAGTTGGCGGTGTATTTCTCATAACGTATGAAATTTCATTCATTTTACGTATGAAGCAATCTTCGGGTTGCATATAACATACCAGTCCCTGGTGAAATAGATCATTGGTCTTACTGGTCCCAGGCCGACAAGCAGCAAGGGGAAAACAAACAAAAAGAAAAGGAGGTTATTTCCGGCAGTTTTTGTTTTGTTCCTTAATGTATTGTTCCAGGGCAGCAATCATCGAAGGAGCCTCAGGCCTTGGTGCCTGAAGATCAAGACGCAAGCCGGCTTCGAGAATGGCTTTGGCCGTGGAACTTCCAAAGGAACCTATCTTGATTTCATTCTGCTGGAATCCGGGAAAATTCTTCAGCAGCGACTTAAAACTCGATGGACTGAAGAATACCAGCAGATCGTAGTTAATTATACTGAGGTCCGATATGTCAAGGCACACATTCTGATACAAAATAGCTTTTGAATATTTTACCTTTTGCTTTTCCAGAAGAATGGTCAATTCTTCATTCTGCTGATCCGAAAGGGGCAGGAGGTATTTTTCGTCCTGATGTTTCATGATTAACTCCATCAGATCCGTCACCATGCCGTTTCCGTGGAATATTTTTCGTTTTCTGTAAATAATGTACTTCTGTAAATAAAAAGCCACCGATTCCGAAACACAAAAATATTTCATGGTATCCGGGACCGAAATCCTCATTTCGCCGCAAATCCTGAAAAAATGATCAATTGCCGTTTTGCTGCTAAAAACAACAGCTGTATGAGCCAAAATGTCAATCCTCTGTTTCCGGAAATCCTTGCATGGAACCCCCAATACATGACTGAACGGCCTGAAATCAATTTTTACATTGTTTTTTTCGGCTAATTCATAGTAAGGAGATTTTTCGGATTCGGGTTGAGGTTGAGAAACCAGGATTTTTTTGATTTTCATAAAGGTTTTCCTCTTTATTAAATGACTCTATAACAACGACATAAAAACCTTGTACCCAAGAAGTAGGGGTAAAATTTCAAGGGTACAAAGGTACAAAATCAAATAAATAAATAATACATCTTTACGAATAATTATTTGGTAACCGCGGATTAATTTAAAAATTACCCCTGCCCCGAGGATCAGGATTCCTGCCCATAAAAGAGCACTGACAAAGCTTTCCGGCAGATAGCATACGGCAAAAACCACCGGAAAAAGCACAATCCCTATGCTCTTATTAATAATGAAATTATGGTGTACATATTCTGAAACAATGGATTCCGTCTGAAACAACGTGTTGAAAAGCTTAAGTATTAAACTTCTTGTTACGGTATATACTATTATAATATTGAACAGCAATAGAAAAAGATTATAGGAAACCATGTTCATCGGGGCCAGGTTGAGGAAGGCAAAGCATTCGTAGACAAAAACGGTCAGCACAATCAGGTAAATGATATCGAGCACAAACGACACCCTTTTAAGCAGTACATTCTTTTCGTGAAAGGTTTTTGCAGATAACTGGTAGCTTACCAGGGAATTGGAAAGAATGGAAAAGAACTTGTTATAAAATATTCTGATCCAGATGAACAACAGGATTACGATCATGAAAATCAGCAGCAACCAGTTTCCGGTATGATTAATCCGATCCTTCAGCGGTAAATTCCCGGAAGTTTTGACAGAAGTGGTGGTGAACCGGCCTGTGAGGGTATCCTTGTTGTAAATACCCGACAGGTGTTGTCCGATCTGCGATAGTGAATTATGGGTCAGAAAATTATCACCTGCATTGAAGGTTTTTCGGAAGGGATTGTAAACGGTTTTTGCCGTATGAAGGGTATCGCTGATCTGTTCCGAAATCCCGGTTTCCGGGTAAAAAGCCAACCCCGTACTGTCCGTTAGTGCAGCGGAAGGTTGCTTTAAAGTCAGCGTATCGCGAATAACGGTCTGGGTATCCTTTACCGTTGAAAATCTGACCGCAGTATCAATATTCGTTTGATTAAGAAGGGTATCCTGCTGGATGAAGCCGCGCGTAATACTGCTGTAATTCATTAACCTTCATATAAAACCATTGCAAAGGTATAAAAAATAATACACGCATCATTCCTTATTTTTTGTATCCATAAATATTGTTACCGGGCCGTCGTTGACCAGGGATATTTTCATATCGGCGCCAAATACACCGGTTTTGACTTTCCTGTTCCATTCCATTTCAAGCTGATGAATAAATGCTTCGTACAGCGGAATGGCAATCTCCGGTTTTGCAGCTTTGATGTAGGAAGGCCTGTTCCCTTTGCGGGTTGAGGCATGCAGGGTAAACTGACTGACCACCATAATTTCCCCTTGCATTTCCGTTACCGGTAAATTCATGATTCCATTGTGGTCATTAAAAATTCTCAGGCGCACTATTTTTCCGGCCAGCCACTCAATATCATCGCGGTTATCCGAATCTTCAATTCCGACGAATACCAGTAATCCCTCCTTCACGGAAGCATGCAGGGAATCCTTAATGAAAATGGAAGCTTCCTTCACCCGTTGTATTATTGCCCGCATCGTTTTAACCGATTCCGCTCATAAAATTAATGGACTTTTTCATTGCATCGGATCAAATCCGTTGATCTTTCAATTTCAAAAGTATTGATTTATAATGAATAATAAAAAATATTAAAAATATTTAGTACTATGTATTGCATGGTATATATTTTTTTATATATCTTTGTATAGCTTTTTATTGTTCATAACAAGGTAATGAATAAAATTAAGAACCAAGCAATGCCTTTATTAATTGTCATCCTGTCCCTGTTGACCTTTGATTTTCTTTATGAAAACCAGGTTAAAGATGCGGCATCCGCCCGCAATGAAGCGGTTACTATTGAAAAAAACGCGGAACCGGATCAAAGCAAGGGAAAAGAAAATACGATACGCAATCCGTTTACCCTGCCGCAATCGCTTTCAGAAAAAGAAATTCAGCCCTTTGAAACCGGTGAAAACGAAGGAACAAACACCAAGTTTGCTTTGGAAATCATCTTATAATTATAAACCATTTAACGCAACTGCCATGAAAAAAACCCTGACGATTAATCTTGCCAACCAGGTCTTTCATATTGATGAGGATGCCTTTCTCAGGCTGAGAGTGTATCTTGACCGGATTGAGGGTCATTTTGCGGATACAAATGAAAGAAGCGACATCCTTTCCGATATCGAAACGCGTATCTCCGAATTATTCAGCCAGCGGATAACCCAGCAAAAACAGGTAATTGTCATTCAGGATGTGGAAGAGATCATTCGCATCATGGGTGATCCGGCTGAAATCGGCGGTGGAGATCAGGCCGAAACAAAGGATTACGCAAGAGTTTCAAAACCCAAAAGACTTTACCGCGATCCGGATAACCGGGTCCTGGGAGGCGTCTGCGGTGGTATCGGCCAGTATTTTAAGATCGATCCTCTTATCGTCCGCATCCTATTCCTTGTTGTTTTCTTTGGATTCGGAATCGGATTGCTGATCTATATCATCCTGTGGATCGTGGTCCCTGAAGCACGCACCACAACTCAAAAACTTGAGATGAGAGGCGATCCGGTAAATGCTTCCAATATCGGAAATTTCGTAAAGGACGAATTTGAAACCGTGAAAAAGAACTTTCAGGGAAAAAAGAAATAAAGCATTTTTTGATAACGTAAAAACCAATGATTATGGACCTCGAAAATGTGAAAGCGCAAATGCGAAAAGGAGTATTGGAGTTCACCATACTTGCTGTACTCTCAAAAGGGGATGCCTATGCAACCGATCTGCTGAACAAACTTAAAGAATCGGAACTGATTGTCGTTGAAGGTACGCTCTATCCTCTGCTTACACGGCAAAAAAATGCCGGATTGCTTAGCTACCGATGGGAAGAATCAACCCAGGGCCCGCCAAGAAAATACTATGCCCTTACGGAGAAGGGAAGAGAGGTGCTGAAAGAATTGCAGGCCTCGTGGAAAGGACTTATTGACTCCGTTAATTCGCTTGTTAACCAATAATCAAATTTCAACCGTATACCATGAAAAAGACATTACAAATCAACCTTGGCGGCCGTCATTTTCATATTGACGAAGACGGTTACAGCAAACTGAACCATTACCTTGATTCGCTCAAATCTCATTTTTCCGCAGAGGGTGAATCGGGAAAGGAGATCGTGGAAGATATTGAACAACGTATTGCCGAATTACTGGAAAACAGGATCACACCTGTAAAACAAGCCATTTCACTTGAAGATGTCCAGGAAATCATCGGGATCCTGGGCAGGGTTGAGGATTTTGTTTATGATGGCCAGTCGGAAGAAGCATCGAAACAGAATCAGACGGACCGCAGGGATCAGCGCCGCTTTTTCCGTGACAGCGAAAGGGGGTACCTGGGAGGTGTTTCGGCCGGAATGGGAGAATATTTCAATATCGATCCTCTTTGGATAAGACTGGCTTTTATCGCTTTATGTTTCTTAAAGGGACTGGGTCTCCTTATTTATGCCATTCTGTGGATCGTGGTTCCTAAAGCACGCAGTACGGCTGAAAAGCTTCAGATGAAGGGCATGCCGGTAACCCTTTCGACTATTAAGGAATCGGTGAATGCGGAATACAATAAAGTGAAATCCGGTTTTAATGGCATGGGCACATCTTCCGCAGCAGAAAAGACACGCAATGCCTTTGAGCAAATCATGAGAGCGATTGGTCTGGTATTCGTGGCATTTTTCAAATTTCTTATTGCGTTTATCGGAATTCTGTTCCTGGTCATTGGTTCCGTATTCCTCGCCGGTCTTGTCATTCTGATGCTTGGATTTGCGAACGTTTTCAACCATTTTCAGATATGGAACGGCATTGATATGCCAGACTTTTCCCATCTTTTTGCCTCTTCAGGACATTATTACCTGGTTGCCATTTCCTTTGTTATCCTGGTATTGATCCCTATCGTGACGCTTATATACGGCGGTATAAAGATCCTCTTCAATATCAAAACGAAACATCCCATGCTCAGGGCTTTTGTACTCACCGCATGGATCCTGGATCTTATTTTGTTTGTAAGCCTCATTATCATTAACAGTACAAATTATGCGGTAGGTGCAACGGGTACAAATTCTGAATTCATTAAAACCGGGAAATACCCGCGAATTTATGTGGACGTGCGCGACAATACCGAAAATAAAAAAATAACAAGGTACAGTGTGTTTGACCTCAAATTCAACTACAGTGAACGCGATGAATTGCTTTTCAGCAAAGCTCATCTTACTATCCTGCCTTCCGGGGATAACAAAATGGACCTGACGGTTGAACGAGAAGTAAAAAACGTGGGATTGAAAAATTCACAACGGTATTTAGACAGGATAGAATATGAATGGGAACAAGAGGATTCTGTTCTTTATCTAAATGAATACTTCAGCACCGACGGGGATGATTTCTGGTTGTTTGCCGGTCTTGACCTCAAACTCAGGGTTCCCGAAGGCCAGGTGATTATTCTGTCTCCGAAAGTCTGCGATATGTTGCAAGAGAATCAGCGGCATTCTATCTGCTCCGAGGATCAGCTTTCGGGAAAGAATGTAATCGTTACGGCAGACGGAACACTGATGCCGCAAAAATAGCTGCCGGTTTCAATCGGAAGCAAATAGTCTTTGCAAAGACGGTTTTTTGGTTAACTTTGCA